>JBMDXL010000005.1:0-9137 GCA_048594465.1 Microlunatus sp.
GACGGCAGTGCTCCCGCCGCGGGGCCCGGGCTCGTCGGCCCGGGCGGCGATCACCGTCTCGTCGACCGGCGGCTCGACGCCGGGCGCGAAGTCGGGGTGGCGTGCGGGCTGGATGAGCGTCGTCCTCTCCTCCACCGGACGTGCTCGTCCGGCGCGTGATCTGAGCTCGGACCACCCCGTGTCCGTCGGCGGTTCCGGTGTGTACCGGTCCCGCCGTGCACAGGGTATCGCCGCTCTGACTACGATGACGCAAGACCTCGGGGGAAGTCAGCAGCAGTGCAGGACGACCGGGAGCGTACGTTGCGAGTTCTGACCGTGGTCGACGCCTTCCGCCTCGGCGGCGCAGAGACCCTGATCGCCCAGCTGGGACGGGTCGCCGCCCAGGCCGACATCGATCTCCAGGTGCTCAGCATCCTCGAGCCGGGTGGGGAGCGCTCGGCCCTGGAGCCCCTGCTGCGCGAGGTCGGTCTGACGCCGCAGTACCTCGGCATCCGCCGCACCCTCGACCCGACCGCGGTGCCCAAGCTGGTCTCCTTCATCAAGGACAGCGGGGCCGAGGTGGTGCACGCGCACCTGGAGATGGCGATGACCCTCGCCCTGCCGGCGGCCGCGCTGGCCGGGCGGCCCGGGGTCGGCACGTTCCACAACATGCACAAGCCGCTGTCCGGCCGGGCCGCCGCCCGGGAGCGGCTGGCCGTCGAGGTCGCCACCCGCAGCAAGGGCACGATCTTCGTCTCGCAAGCCTCGCTGACCTCGTTCGCCGACCGCTACCGCCCCGGCCGCCGGGTGCCGAAGAGCTGGAGGGTGGTGCACAACGGCGTCGATCTCGACCACTTCAGTCCGGCGAGCGAACCGTCACCCGCGTTCCCGCCGGGTCTCGGACTGCCGGAGACCGCTCCCCCCGGCGGCCACCAGGTGGTCACGCTGCTGGCCGCGTTACGCGACTTCACGGGCATCACCTACGCCGTGCAGGCCTGGCCCGACGTGCTCGCCCGGGTGCCCGAGGCCCGGCTGCTCCTGGTCGGCTCCGGATCGGAGGAGGCGTCCCTGCGCAGCCAGGTGGCCGAGCTCGGCCTGACCGAGAGCGTGATCTTCGCCGGGATGCGCACGGACATCCCGGACATCCTGCGTGCGTCGCGGCTGACCCTGTTGCCCTCGACGTACGGCGAGAACCTGCCGACGGTGCTGATGGAGGCCGGTGGCTGCGCCCGTGCGGTCATCGCGACCGACACCGGCGGGGTCAGCGACATCGTTGCCGACCGCGAGACGGGCCTGCTGGTCCGACCCCGTGATGTGCCCGGCCTCGCCGACGCCGTCGTACGACTGCTCGAGGACCGGGAGCTGGCCGACGCCATGGGCCGCGCGGGCCGGCAGCGGATGGAGCGCCTGTTCAGCGCCCACGGGTGGGCCGCCAACTTGCGACGGGTCTACGAGGAGGCGATCGGGGGCAGCCGGCCGGCGGTGCGGGGATGAGCGCCCCAGGAGCGCGTCCGACGCAGCGCCCGGTCGTGGTGGTCGTCGCCGAGGCGGCCCCGATGCGCGGCGGGATCGCCACCTTCGCCGAGACGATCACCGCTGACCCGAACCTGGCGCGGGACTTCGACATGCGGCTGCTCAACACCGCCCGGGTCGCCACCCGGCAGGGAGGGCGGTTCAACCTGGCCAACGTCCGGTACGCGCTGGCCGACGCCTGGCAGGTCTTCCGCGCCGCCCGGACGGCCGACATCGTGCACCTGCAGCTGGTGGCGGACCCCGGCCTGCCGACCCTGCGGGCAGCGGCGCTGAACCTGGCCGCGGCGTCCGGGCGGGCCCGGTTGATCGCTCACGTGCACTCCGCCGTCGGTAACGCCGGCCGGCCGGAGTTCGCCGACTACAGCCGGGTGGACCGGATCGCCCTGCGCACCCTGGGGCGGGCGGACCGGGTCTGCACGGTCTCCGACGTGGGCACCGAGACGATGCGGCAGCTCGCCGGCGGGGCGCCGGTGGAGACGGTGGACAACGCGGTGGAGGTGTCCGAGTTCGCCGTCGCCGCGGTCGGGCGCACGCCCCCGACGGTGCTGTTCGTGGGCGTGATCTGCCGGCGCAAGGGGACGCTCGAGCTCGCGCGGGCGGCCCGGCTGCTCCGGGAGCGCGGGGTCACCGACTGGCAGCTGGTGGTGGTGGGCGGCCAGGGCCCCACCCCGCAGGAGGAGTACGCCGAGATCGTGGCGGAGTTCGAGACCGCGGGGCTGTCGGACTGCCTGGTCGGACCGGAGTACGGCGACCAGGTCAAGACCCGGCTGGCCCAGGCGGACGTGTTCGTGCTGCCGTCCTACCTCGAAGGTCAGCCGATCGCCATCATCGAGGCGATGGCCTCCGGGGTGCCCGTGGTCGGGACCACCATCGGCGCCGTGCCCGACCTGATCCGCGACGGTGTCGAGGGCCGGGTCGTCGAACCCGGGGACGTCACCGCCCTGGCCGACGCCCTGGAGCAGCTGATCGCCGATCCCGAGCTGCGGGCCCGGATGTCGGCGGCGATCCGGGAGCGGGCCGAGCAGCACCACAGCCTGCCGCGCCTGGCCGCCCGGCTGGCCGAGATCTACCGAGCGGTGCTCGACCGGCGACCCGGCGGTCACCACGCGGTCACCACGGACTCCGAGAAGGTGATCTGACATGACGCAGCTGACACCACGTACGCCGGACCGGCGTGCGGTCAGGATCTCGATCGTGCTCGGCGCGGTGATCGCGGTGCTCATCCTGGCCGCCGGGATCGCCTTCGCCCTGGTCCGCCCGCCGGCCTCGACCGCCGAGGCCATGGCGGTCGTGCTGCCGGCCAAGGGACTCGACGAAGCCACCTCGGCGTCGCAGTTCGAGACCCTGAGCCGCGGTCAGATCCCGGCCACCTTCGCCGAGGTGGCCGGGAACCTGCGCTTCCAGACCGCGGCGGCCGACCAGCTGGGGCTCAGCGCGGCGGAGCGGCAGCAGGTCCAGGTCGAGGCGACCGTCGTGCCGAACACCTCGGTGATCCTGATCCGGGTGACCGCGCCGGATCCGGCGGTGGCCGAGAAGATGGCCGACGCGATCACGACGCTGTCCTCGCAGTACCTGTCCGGGGTGCTGCAGCCCTACCGGACCGAGACCGTCCAGTCCGCTCAAGGCACGGCGGAGACCTCGGGTCTGACCCCGGCGGTGCTGATCGCCGCCAGCGTGGTGGTCGCCCTGGTGGCCGGGGTCGCCGCCCAGCAGGCCGTCTACCACCTCCTGCTGGTGCTCCGCCGCGGTCCGGCGGTCGGCGTACCCGGTCAGCCCTCGGCGGGGACCCCCGAACCACGTCGGGCCGAGGCGGCGGAGTCCGATGCGGACGGATCCGGTCCCCGGCACCCCGGGCCTGACGGCTCCGCGGCGGCCCCCACCCCGGCGACGGCCCCGTGAGCGGGTCGGGGTCCCAGACGACGACCGACCGGAGTCTGCGGATCGTCCTGGTCGAGTTCCTGCCCCGGGGTGGGATGTTCCAGTTCTCCTTCCAGTTCGCCGATGCTCTCGCGCGCGCCGGGCACCGCGTCACCCTGCTCACCGGGCCCGATCCCGAGCTCACCTCGACCACCCCCGGCTTCGACGTGGTGTCGCTGTTCCCCACCTGGAACCCGAACGCCAACACCGAGGTGACCGGGCCGGCCCGGATCCTGCGGCGGGGCACCCGCGCGCTCCGGCTGGTGGAGTCGTGGCGGCGCGCCCTGGCCTACCTGCGCTCGGCCCGCCCCGACGTGGCGCAGTTCGGCGAGCTGCGGTTCGTGCTCGACACCAGCGCCCTGCTCGCCGTGGCGCGGCTCGGCCGGGTCGGCACCCTGGTCGACGTGGCCCACAACCCGCTGCCGTACGACGTGCACGGCAAGGACCAGGCGGTGGAGAAGTCCGGGCGGTTGACCCGGGCGCTGCTGCGTCGGGCGTACCGGGCCTGTGATCTGGTCCTGGTGCTCGGCGACGGACCGAAGCAGACGCTGATCGACGCCTTCCCCGACGTCGCCCGGGTCGAGGTCTGCGGCCACGGGGACTACTCCGGGGTGACCGCGGAGGAGAGTCTGCCGTCCCCTTCGGCGGCGCCGGCGGCGGCGCTGTTCTTCGGGGCCTGGACCAAGTACAAGCAGATCCCGCTGCTGCTGGAGGCGTTCGCGCTGGTCCGGCGACGGCTGCCGGAGGCGGTGCTCACCGTCGCCGGGCCGGTGATGCCCGACGTCGACCTGGACGAGATCACGGCCCGGGCCGACGAGATCGGGCAGGTCGACCTGCGCCCGGGCTACGTCGACATGGAGGATCTGCCGACGCTGTTCTCCAGCCACCGGGTGGTGATGTTCACGTACCAGACGGTCAACATCAGCGGCAGCATCCACATGGCGTACACCTTCGGTCGGCCGGTGGTGGCCACCGACGTGGGGGCGATGCGCGACGTGGTGCAGCCCGGGGTCACGGGTCTGCTGACCGCCAGCGACGCCGGCTCCATCGCCGACGCGATGGTCGAGATCCTCGGGGACCCCGCCGCCGCCGACCGGATGGGTGCGGCCGCGGCCGAGGAGAGCCACCGCGGTGCCTCCTGGGCGAGCGTGGCGGAGCGGGCTCTGGCCGCGTACGCGCGGGCCTAGCTCCTCGATCTCGGACTCCACCAGACGAGCGATCTGGGCCACCCGGCCCTGCAGGGTCTCCGCGACGACCGCCCTCGCGTGAACAACCTCGGACTCGAGGTGGTCGTCTCCGCCGCCGGATGCCCGGGCCGGTGGCGGACTCAGGTCCCCAGCACCCGGTCCAGATACGGGTTGGTGAAGACCCGGGCCGGATCGAGCCGGTCCCGGAGCGCCAGGAAGTCGCCGAACCGCGGATAGAGGTCGGCCAGCCGGGCCGCGTCGAGGCTGTGCTGCTTGCCCCAGTGCGGTCGGCCGCCGTGCTCGGCCACGATCGCCTCGAACGCGGCGAAGTAGCGACGGGGGTCCTTCCGCCAGAAGTGGTGCACCGCGACGTAGGCGTTGTCGCGCTGGTGGGCGGTGGAGAGCCACAGGTCGTCGGCGGCCGCCGAGCGGATCTCGACGGGGATGCCGATCCGCTCGCCGCTGCTGCCGATCCAACGGCGCAGCTCGGTGATCACCGGCACCAGGGCCGACCGTGGCACCGCGTACTCGCACTCCACGAAGCGGACGCGACGCGGGGACACCAGGACCGCGGCCGAGTGGTCGGTGAAGGTCCTCGGGCTCAGGGTCCGGCCGGCGATCTCGTTGATCCGCGGCTGCCAGTCGGGTCGGCGGGTGCCCAGCGCGTTCATCAGGCCGAGCGCCCCGTTGGCCAGCAGCTCGTCGTCGACCAGCCGGCGCCAGGTCGACAGGGGAGCCGGCGGGCCGTCGACCCGGTCGTTGCGCTTGGTCAGCACCCAGGAGGTGTGCGGGAACCAGTGCAGGTCGACGTGGTCGTGGGTGGCGGTCCAGTCCGGCCACCGGTCCAGCACCTCGTCCAGGGTGGCCGACCCCTCCTCGGCGCGGAGCAGGAAGGTCGGCACGCACTGCAGGGTCACCTCGACGACGATGCCCAGGGCGCCGAGCCCGACCACCGACCCGGCCAGCAGGTCGGCGTTCTCGGTGGCGGAGCAGCGGAGCACCTCCCCGTCCCCGGTGACCAGGGTGAGACCGCGGACCTGGGTGGCCAGGCCGCCGAGACGGTCACCGCTGCCGTGGGTGCCGGTGGCGATGGCGCCGGCGATGGTCTGCCGGTCGATGTCGCCCAGGTTGGGCAGGGCCAGCCCGTACGCGGCCAGCCCGGCGTTGAGGTCAGCCAGCCGGGTGCCGCCACCGACGCTGACCAGGCCGGTCTCCGGGTCGACGGACCGCAGACCGGACAGGGCGTCCAGCCGCAGCTGCACACCCTCGGTGGCGGCGATCGCGGAGAAGGAGTGCCCTGCGCCGACCGCCTTGACCGTCGTCCGTCGCCGGGCCGCCTCGGCGACCTGCCGCTGGACCTGACCGACGTCGGTCGGCGTGAGCACCGCGGACGGGCGGCTGCTGACCGTACGGCTCCAGCTGGTCCAGACCGGAGCGCCGGCGGGGCGTGGGCTCATCCGAAGTTCCTCCCCTCACCCCGGTAAGTCGGCACGGAGTCGACCACCTCGCCGTCGGAGACCAGGTGGATCCGGTCGAACCGCTCGCAGGCCTCCCCGGCCTTGGCGTGCCGGAAGAAGACCCGGTCGCCGACCCGCAGCCGCGTGGTGCCCGGACCGGTGAGCGGGGTCTGCACCTCGCCGGCGGCCTCGGAACCGAGCAGCCCCAGCCGCCCCGGCCACACCGGGGTCGGCACCCGCGACCGGCCGGGAGGGCCCGAGGCGACGTAGCCACCGGAGAAGACGGTGACGTGCCCGGGCGACGGACGCCGGACCACGGAGGTGGCGAAGACCATCGCGGGCCGCGGGGTGAAGGCCCGGTAGCCGTCGAACAGCGTCGGACCGTAGAGCCCGGAGCCCCCGGCCAGCTCGGTGAGCTGCCCGTCGCCCGAGGTCAGGTGCAGGCTCCCGGTCCCGCCGCCGTTGACCAGCTCCAGCTCCGCGTACGGCTGCACCGCCGTGATCACGGCGGCCCGCCGCCGTGCGAGGTCGGCCTCGGAGGCCCGCTTGACCAGCCGTACGGCGGCGGAGGCGTCCGGCAGCCCGGCGATCTGGGCGTCGTAGAGCATCAGCCCGACCAGCCGGGCGCTGTCCCGGCGGGCGATCTGGCGGGCCAGGTCCGCGGCCTCGGCCGGGGTGTGGACGGGGGAGCGACGGACCCCCAGGTGCAGCGGCCCGAGGCGCAGGGACGCGTCGATGTCGAGGGCCACCCGGATCGGGTGCACGGGGGCGGCCCGGTCGATCAGGTCCAGGTGGGCCGTCGCGTCGATCATCACCGTGACCGCGGCGGCCAGCGCGGGGTCCTGACCGAGCTCGGTCAAGGCGTCCAGGTCGACGGTGGGATAGCCGACCAGCACGTCGGTGTGCCCGTGCCGGGCCAGCCACAGCGCCTCGGTCAGCGAGTAGGCCAGCACGCCTCGGAAACCCGGGCCGGGTGAGCCCGGGGCGCCGGCCAGGGCGCGGCCCATCAGCGTCCGGCAACGCAGCGACTTGGAGGCGATCCGGATCGGCAGGCCGTGGGCGCGGCCGGCCATGTCGGTCACGTTCGCGTCGAACGCGTCCAGGTCGACCGCGGCGTACGGGGTGGCCAGACCGGCCGTGGCCGCAGCGAGCGGACCGAGGTCGAGCGGGGCGGCGGGCGTCATCAGCGGCGGGCGCCGGTCAGCCGAGGTGCCGGCGCAGCCAGGCGATGTCGGCGGTCTGGCCCTCGCGCCCGCCCGGGGTCTCGACCACGATCGGTGCATCGGCGGCCCGGACCACGGCCAGCAGTCCCTCGGCCCCGATCTCGCCGTCGTCGAGGTTGGCGTGCCGGTCGGCGCCGGAGTCGAAGGAGTCGCGCGAGTCGTTGCAGTGCACGAGGTCGATCCGGCCGGTGATCTCCAGCACCCGCTCGACGGCCTCGGCCAGCACGATGCCGCCGGCGTGGGCGTGGCAGGTGTCCAGGCAGAAGCCGACGGTGTCGCCGCCGGAGGCGGAGGTCACGGCGTCCCAGAGACGCTCGATCCGCTCCATCCGGCGGGCCATCGCCTGGTCGCCGCCGGCGGTGTTCTCGATCAGCAGCGGCACCGGCATGTCCAGCCCGTCGATGCACTTGCGCCAGTTGTCGAAGCCCTTCGCCGGGTCGTCGTCCTTGAGCACGTGACCACCGTGCACGATCACCCCGGCCGCCCCGATCTCGGCGGCGGCGTGCAGGTACTGCTGGAGGAACTTCCGGCTGGGGATCCGGATCCGGTTGTTGGTGGTGGCCACGTTCAGCACGTACGGCGCGTGCACGTAGAGCGCGATGTCGGCGTCCAGCGCGGCCTGCTTCAGGGCCGCCGCCCCGCCCTCGTACGCGACCTCCGGCCCCTTCCAGCCCTGGGGGTCGCCGAGGAAGAACTGGGCCAGGTCGGCCCCGCGGGCCAACGCCTCGGCGATCGGGTCCTGCTGCTCGCCGTGCCCGCCGATCCGGATGTCGCTCATGGTCTCGACCCTAGACGCCACCACCCGCAACGCGCCCACCCCACGACTGGCGTCAGGACCCGGGCGGGTCGGCCGAGGTCGGGAGGGCCGGTGGCAGGTCCTTGTGCAGCTGGTCGACCTGGGCCCGGAGCAGCTTCAGCTCGCGCGTCCGCCGGTCCCAGATCACGGCCAGCACCACCACGGCGACGGCGGCCACCGTGCCGATCACCACGCCCCAGAGTGTGGCCTGCCGGAAGCCAGGGGCCAGCACATCGAGCGTCCGGTTGCCCGCCCGAGCGGCTGCCCCGGTGCCCACGGCGATGCCCAGCGTCATCAGGTTGGGGGCGGTCAGCGCGGCGGCGACCAACGCGATGATCGCCTTGGCCGGCCAGCCGAACGCACGGTGCCGGGCCTGGGCCAGGATGATCAGCGGCAGGAAGGTGAAGACGAAGCCGTAGAGCAGCCCGAGGACGATGCCGGCGCCGATCCGGCCACCCACCTGCCGACCGACGGACTGCGACCACCAGCGGGGGATGAACGCGGACAGCAGGAAGTAGAGCAGGACGGTCAGCACCGCACCGACCCCCACGAACACGACGAAGCGGATCAACGCCTGGCGGCGTTCCTGCTGCTCGGTGGTCAGCGGGCGGGCCGGCTTCGACCCCTTGGCGGGCTTCGTCGGCGCCCCGCCGCCCGACGCGGTGTCGACGGTGCCCGGACCGCCGGCCGGCGCGGCCGGGTTCGTCGTCGGCTCCGTGGGACCCGTGCTCTCGCTCACGGTCCGATCATCGCAGGGTCGTCGCCGTGGGTGACCCCGTCTCCGGACGAGCGGTCAGCGGTCGTCACCCTCGGGATCGCCGTCCCGGCCGGACTGCCACCAGTCCCGGACCCGACCGGCGGCCGCGTTCCCGACCCCGCCGACCACGGTGCCGACGGTGCCGACCACCCGGAACAGCGGGTCCGACGACGTACGGAAGGCGTTGGCGTACGAGGCCGCGGCCGCCTTCACGTCCTCGCTCATCGGGGCGCTGGCGTCCTGCGAGCGACGTGGGTACTCCCCGGACAGGATGGCGCGGTACTCCGG
>JBMDXL010000050.1:0-2913 GCA_048594465.1 Microlunatus sp.
GGCCGATTGGCGCTCGGGGTCGGATCAGGTCGCTAGGCACACTGATGCGTTGGTCTCGCTGGTTGGCTGCAAGCTGACGGGCGCCTGGTCGATTTGGATCGGGGCGGATGACTGGTTCGCCGACATGCCCGTAGTCCTTCAGTTCGACGGGTCCACACAGCTAGAAGTCTGTTGGCAGAAGTTCGATGACCTCTCCATCTCCTGGAACACGATCGACGTAACGGTCGCCCCGAAGGTGTGGGTCGAGGGCATCTCATGGCGGCCTTGGGATCACACTGCCTTCACCCTGAATGAGGGACAGGTCGTCACCTCGGTGGCAGCCACAGAGTTCGTCTTCAAGGCATCCGACGTCGACCATCCCCATCGTGAACCGCAGAGCGCCACCTTCACGGGTGGACTGGGGTTCGCCACAACCGGTCCCGGCCTGCACATCTTCAACGCTCTCGATGAGAACGGCTTGAACACGACCTACGAGCCCGACACGCTCAAGCCCCTTCTCTAGGTCAGTTCGAAGGCTGGGCGAACCGACCCTCCGTCTAGTGCGACCAACGGCCTCGCACTTCATCGGGGTGCTCCGAGAGCTGAAGTCCTCGTCGAGGCCGTGACGAACGCTTCACGCGATGCCGTACTGACAGCGGCATGAGCGGTCACGCGACGGCCGCTACGGCTCCTTCGACCTTCGCTCTCGGATGTCGATCCAGATCGCAACGCCAGCGAGGGTGAACGCGATCGGGTACAACCAAGTCGGCGCGTTCGATGGGCTGCGTCGCCAATACTCGAACATCACGATGAGTCCGAGCAGCACGGCGAGCAGGCCGTACTTCGCGACACGCAGGGGCATGGCACGGACGCTATCGCCTCAACGTCGTACAGACAGCGGCATGAGCGTTCGTCCAGAGCCATCTCCTGCGCCGACCAGTCGTGGGAGCATCGCCTCATGAGCCGTCTCCTGCGCTCTGCGTCACTCGCGGCGTCCGCAGCGTTGCTAGCCGCCTGTCAATCGGCCGCTCGCGACACTTCAGCCGAGCCACTTCTCGATACCTTGCCGGTCATCACCCGGGTTGCGGACGAGAACATTCCTTACCCCACGGCAGGAGTCTCGGGGTCGATCAAGATCCGAAACGACTGCCTCGTACTGGACGATGCCGTCGTCTTCTGGCCTGCTGGGACGACTTGGGATGGGGCAAACTCGGCGGTTGAATTTGGCGGCGATTTCGCGGGGTCGGAGCGCGTGGTCGTTGGGGCCCCCTTCACCGGCGGGGGCGGGGTGTATGGAGTCAACGGGGTTGAAGGCGTTCTCGATGAGAGCGCCCAGCAAGCCGTGCGGGAATGCGTCGAGGCAACCGATGCGGCGTCGGTCGTGATGGTCTATCCGGAGTGGCCAGCGGCTGACTGACGTTTGAGCACTCGCCCCATCCGCTCAGCGGCATGAGCGGTCACGCTCTGCCGTACTGACAGCGGGGCGGTCTCAATGGTTCATCGCAACACTGCCTTGATCTGAGGGAGGTTGTGATGGCGCGTGGTTATCAGCGGGTGTCTCCGGCGCTGGAGGATGAGATCTGGAGGCGGTTGCGGGCTGGGTTTGCGGCGAAGCCGACAGCGCGGGCGCTGGGGATCTCGACCAGTGGCGTGCATGGCTACTTGGTGCGGTGTGGCGGGATCCGGCCACCGGTTCGTCGACGAGCACCGAACCGGTTGAGTCTGGCTGAGCGGGAGGAGATCTCCCGTGGCCTGGCCGCCGGCTTGAGCTTGAGGCGCATCGCAGCCGCTCTCGGCCGACCGGCCTGCACGGTCTCGAGGGAGGTGGCCCGGAACGGAGGCCGCGAGGCGTACCGGGCCCACGGTGCCGACAGCGCGGCGTACGTCCGCGCGAAGCGGCCGAAGGTCAGCAAGCTCGCCGCCCACCCCGGCCTGCGGGCTGCGGTCGAGCAGGGCCTCCGGCAGCAGTGGTCGCCGGAGCAGATCAGCTGCCGCCTGCGGCTGGACCACCCAGACGACGTCGCCATGCGGATCAGCCACGAGGCGATCTACCTCAGCCTCTTCGTGCCCAAGCGGTCGCCGCTGCCGCGGCACCTGACCCAGCAGCTCCGCACGAGTCGGTTGATGCGCTACCCGAAGATTGCTCGGCAGCCCAGTGGCCGTGGCCAGCTCAAGGACATGACGTCGTGGCGGCAGCGACCGGCCGAGGTCGCCGACCGCGCCATTCCGGGGCATTGGGAGGGCGACCTCGTCGCCGGCCGCAGGCCGACCGCCGTCGCCACGCTCGTCGAGCGCACCACCCGCTACACCGTCCTCGTCGCGCTACCTGGCCTGAGGGCCGAGGACGTCCGCCCTGTGGTCGTCGACGCCCTCAACGCCGTCCCGGCGACCCTGCGGCTGTCGCTGACCTGGGACCGCGGCCGGGAGATGGCCCACCACGCCCGCGTCACCGCCGACACGGGCTGCCCGGTCTACTTCTGCGACCCCCGCAGCCCCTGGCAGCGCGGCACCAACGAGAACACCAACCGCCTCCTGCGCCAGTACCTGCCGAAGTCGGCCGACCTCCGCGCCTACGACCAGCAAGCCCTCGACGACCTCGCCCGCAGGCTCAACGGACGACCCCGGCGAGTCCTCGGCTGGCGCACTCCCGCCGAGGCCTTCGCCGCCGCGGCGTCGTCACCTCCCGCCTGAGGTCACCACGTCGCAGGGTTCCACGGTCAAGTCGGAATCTATCCGTTAAGACAGGGCAAGGTGTTGCTTAAGCCGACGACCGCTCCCTAGTGAGCCAACAGGCGTAAGTCGAGCACGGTGAATTGGGTCGATTGAGCAACGGTCAGCTGCTGACTTCAGCGGCCTCCTCCGAAGTGATTTCGGCGAAGGGCGCCATCTCCGGGTCGACCGGTGCAAATTGCTCGGCCGCCACCTCCTCGTAGA
>JBMDXL010000500.1:0-2545 GCA_048594465.1 Microlunatus sp.
TGGGGCTCGTACGAGCGTGACCTACTCCGTCTGAGATCGCGCAGGCCACAGCGACACTCCAGAATACCTAGCCGTGCGAAGGGTGGTCAAACCGCTCTGGTCGCGGACGACCACCCGGGCGGGGGCCCGGGCGACCTCGGCCGGCGGTCGCGCCGGTCGCGGTCGTCGAGCCCCACCTGGGTCACGAGGCGGCGAGGACCGGCTCCCGGTCGCTCCGGGTGTCGCCCGCGCCGTCGATGGAGTCGATGTTGGCCGACTCGTACGTGTCCAGGTCGAGCAGCCCGTTGCGCTTGGCCACGATCGTCGGGATCAGCGCCTGGCCGGCCACGTTGGTGGCGGTCCGGATCATGTCCAGGATCGGGTCGATGGCCAGCAGCAGGCCGACCCCCTCCAGCGGGAGACCCAGGGTGGACAGGGTCAGGGTGAGCATCACGACGGCGCCGGTGATCCCCGCCGTGGCAGCGGAGCCGACCACGGAGACGAAGGCGATCAGCAGGTAGTCGGTCACGCCCAGCTGGACCCCGAACAGCTGCGCCACGGTGATGGCGGCCAGCGCCGGGTAGATGGCCGCGCAGCCGTCCATCTTGGTGGTGGCGCCGAGCGGGACGGAGAAGGAGGCGTAGCTCTCCGACACCCCGAGGTTCCGGGTGACCACGCGCTGGGTCAGCGGCAGCGTGCCGATCGAGCTGCGGGACACGAAGGCGAACGAGATCGCCGGCCAGGCGCCGGCGAAGAACTTGCTCGGCTTCAGACCGTTGGCCTTGGCCAGCAGCGGGTAGACGACGAACAGCACGATCAGGCAGCCGACGTAGACGTCGACGGTGAAGACCGCGAGCGGGGCGATCAGGTCCCAGCCGTAGTCGGCCACGGCCCGGCCGATCAGACCGGCGGTGCCGATCGGGGCCAGCTTGATGATCCACCAGGTGATCTTCTGGAACACGGCGAGGCCGCTGCGGACGACACCGAGGAACGGCTCGGCCGGCTCACCGACGGCCAGCGCGGCGGCGCCGAGCACGATGCCCAGCACCACGAGCTGCAGCACGTTGAAGGACAACCCGCTGGAGTCGGACTCCAGTCCCAGGATGTTGGCCGGCACGATCGAGCTGAGGAAGTCCAGCCAGGAGCCGGTCCGGCTGGGCGCCTCGGCCCCGGCGGTGCCGATGGTCGCGTTGGCGCCGGGGTTGGTGAGCAGACCGATGGTGATGCCGATGGTGACGGCGATCAGGGCGGTGACGGCGAACCAGACGAGGGTCTGGACGGCCAGCTTGGCGGCGTTGGTGACCTGACGCAGGTTGGCGATGCTGACGATGATGGCGGTCAGCACCAGCGGGACGACCACGACCTGGAGCAGCGACACGAAGGTGCTGCCGACGGTCTTCAGGGTGGCGGCCAGCCAGTCCAGCGAGAAGGTGCGGGCCAGGAAGCCGAGCAGCAGACCGAGACCGAGGCCGAGCAGGACCTGCGCCCAGAACGGGAAGGATCGACGCCGGGCGGGCGCGTCGACGGGAACAGAGGAAGAGGACACGAGAAGGGCTTTCTGAGAGAGATCGGCGAACGGGTCAGCGCAGTGCCGACGTCAACCCTCGATCTCCAGACGGCACAGGTCGATCACTCGCCTGCCCCAGCAGTTCACAGCCACGTGATCGCGCAACCACGACCCGGGAGCGACTATTCCGGCTTCCGGCCCCCGATCTCAGACGATGCTCAGACTCAGACGCCGCTCAGACTCCGTCGAGGCGCAGGTCGCGCGCCAGTCGGACGGCCTGCGCGCGGTCCCGCAGGTCGAGCTTGGCGAACAGGTTGTTGATGTGCGTCTTCACCGTGGTGGTGCTGACCACCAGCCGCTCGGCGATCTCGCCGTTGTTCAGACCGTCCCCGATCAGAGCGAGCACCTCGCGCTCCCGGGTGGTCAGCCCCCGCAGCCGCTCGTCCTCGGCCCGACTCCCCCGTGATGCACCCGCGGACCTGGTCAGACCGCCCAGCAGCCGGTCCGTGACCCCGGCGGTGAAGGTCGACTGGCCGCGGGCCACGGTCGCGATGGCCAGGGCGATGTCGGTGCGGGACGCGTCCTTGGTCAGGTAGCCGCGCGCCCCGGCGGACAGGGCCGCGGCGACGGACGCGTCGTCGTCGAACGTGGTCAGCACCAGCACGGCCACCTCGGGGAGCTCCTGCCGCAGACGCGCCGTGGCCGCGGCGCCGTCGAGCACCGGCATCCGCAGATCCATCAGCACGACGTTCGGGCGGTGCTCGGCCGCCAGCTCCAACGCCTCAGCGCCGTCCCGCGCGGCGCCGACGACCTCGATGTCCTCGATCAGGCCGAGCACGGTCACGAGTCCGTCGCGGACGATGTCCTGGTCGTCGGCCACCAGCACGCGGACGCGTCTCGGCTCCGTGTCCTTCATCGAATTCGCCACTCCGCGGACAGCAGCCAGTGGGCACCCTCCCGGCCGGCACTCAGCGAGCCTCCGACCGCGGTCATCCGCTCGGCGAGCCCGACCAGACCGAGCCCGCCCCCGCTGCCGGCGAGCTGGGGATCACCGGGTGC
>JBMDXL010000501.1:0-1539 GCA_048594465.1 Microlunatus sp.
CGCGGCGTCCAGGACCCGCTGGTACTCGGTGACCACGTGCCGGACCCGGCGGCGCATCACCTCGTCGTCCAGCCGGGCCAGCGCGGCGTCGAGGTCGGTGAAGTCGCGCAGCGCCGGCACGTCGAGGAGGGCGGCGGCGTCGTCGCAGCTTCGTCGGCGGGCGGCGTACTCGCTGTCGACCAGGGCGTGCGGGGTGCGGGTGTCCAGCACCAGCAGCTCCAGACCGGCGTCGGCCAGGTCCAGCGGCACCTGCTCGACGTCGAAGCTGCGGCAGTCGAAGAACAAGGCGTGGCCGGCCTCGCACAGGGTGGATGCGGCCTGGTCCATCTGCCCGGTGGGTGCGCCGACGAACGCGTTCTCGGCGCGGCGGGCGAGCGTGGCGCGGTCCATCGGCTCGATCAGCAGGTCGTCGAGGTCGGCCAGCGCGGCCAAGGTGGCGCACTCCAGCGCGGCTGAGGATGACAGGCCGGCGCCGATGGGGACGTCGGAGGTGAGCACGAGGTCGGCGCCGTTGACCTGGTGGCCGGCCTCGTCCAGGGCCCAGACCACCCCGGCCACGTACGCCTGCCAGCCCTCCATGCCGGGGACCAGGTCGGCGCGGGTGAAGGTCTCGGTCCGGTCGCCGTTGAGGGAGCGGACCCGCCAGGTGTCGTCGTCGCGGCGGCCGGCGGCCACGGTGACCCGCTGTGGCAGCGCGAACGGCATCACGAACCCGTCGTTGTAGTCGGTGTGCTCACCGATCAGGTTCACCCGACCCGGCGCCGCCCACACCCCGACGGGCGCTCGTCCGACGAGCTCTGTGTAGGCCTGGGTGACGGCGTCGACGTCGCTGCGCGCAGCGGGCTGGGAGTCCATGGCCCGCACTGTAGCGAGTCCGCCCGGGGCCGTGGTCGCGCCCGGGTCGGCCACTAGGGTGGCGCCATGCTCGCCGCGTACGCCGTCGCCGCCGACGCGCAGGACCCCCTGGCCGCCCTGCGGGTGACCGAGATCGAGCCGCCGCCGGTGCCGGCCGGCTGGGTGAGCGTCCAGGTCCGCGCGGCCGCCATCAACCACCACGATGTGTGGTCGCTGCGCGGCGTCGGTCTGCCCGCCGACCGGCTGCCGATGATCCTGGGCTGCGACGCCGCTGGGGTCACCGAGGACGGCCGGGAGGTCGTCGTGCACGCGGTGGTCAACGACCCGGACTACAGCGGGCCGGACGAGACCTTCGACCCGCGCCGGTCACTGCTCTCGGAGCGGTACCCGGGCACGCTGGCCGAGACGGTCCGGGTCCCCGCGGGCAACCTGGTGACCAAGCCGGCCGCTCTGTCCTTCGCCGAGGCCGCCTGCCTGCCCACGGCCTGGCTGACGGCGTACCGGGCGCTGGTCACCGCGGCCGCTCTGCGACCCGGGGACTCTCTGCTGGTCCAGGGCGCCGGTGGCGGGGTGTCCACCGCCGCGATCATGATCGGCCGGGCCATCGGGCTCCGGGTCTGGGTCACCTCACGCGATCCCGGACGGGCCGACCGGGCCGTGGGGCTCGGTGCCCACCGCGCCTTC
>JBMDXL010000502.1:0-20258 GCA_048594465.1 Microlunatus sp.
TCTCCCGCGCCGAGCCGACCGGCTCGTGGCAGGCCCGGGCGACGGCCTCGGCCGCCAGCCGTACGCCCTCGGTGTCCACGTCGGACGCCAGCGCCCGCAGTCGTACGTCGTCGACCGCGACGCCGGCGCGGAGGAACTCCAGCGCCTGGCAGTAGAGGACGACCCCGACGTTGACGAACTCGCCCCGGTCGATCCGCGGCACCGCTCGCAGGACCGCGTACTGGAACGCCTCGCGACGGTGCGGCCGCGTCCCGGTCACGGCAGCCACCGGTCCGCCGCCGCCAGCCGGGCGAGCAGGAACTCCACGTACCGCTCCCGCGCCGCCGCCGCGTCCGGCGGCGCCTGGGGATCGGGCCGGGTCGCGTCCGGGACCAGCCAGGCGTCCGGCACGTCGGCCAGCACCGACGCCAGCAGCTCCGGAGTGACCTGCGCCGCCAGGTCGGCGTGCACGTCCCGGGGCCGGCCCAGAGCGCCGAGGACGTGGTCGCCGTAGTCGTACGCGGACTCCGCGAACCGTCGCGGGTCGCCCCACGAGTGGTGGAACCGCAGACAGGCTCCGTGGTCGATGGCCCACAGGGCGCGGTGCCAGATCAGCAGGTTGGTGTTGCGGCGGCTGCGGTCGACGTTGGCCACGAACGCGTCCAGCCAGACGACCGCGGAGGCGTCGGCCACGGGGACCTCGATGCTGCGGTCGTAGCCCAGCGAGCCGGGCAGGAAGTCCATCGCCAGGTTGATCCCGGCGCTGGCGGTGACCAGGTCCTGCACCTCCTGGTCGGGGTCCCGGCGGCCGATCTCGGGGTCGACGTCGATCAGGGCCAGCTCGGGGACCCGGATCCCGAGCAGCTGACCGAGTCGTCCGACCACGATCTCGGCGACGAGGGCCCGGGGCCCCTGTCCCGCTCCGGTGAACTTGACCACGTAGGTGCCGAGGTCGTCGGCCTCCATCAGCCCGGGCAGGGACCCGCCCTCGCGGAGCGGGGTGAGATAGGCCGTGGCCGTCAGGTGGGGCAGCACGACAGTGAGCGTAGTGTCGGGGGCCCGGGCCCCGGGGACGACGCGCGTTTGACCCGTCTTGCCCGCCCGGGTAGATTTGCTCCTCGGTGTGCGCTCTGGCGCGCCCCTCAGGTGTGTCCAGGTGAGTGTCCTCTGGAGCGCCGATGCAACCAGTCGTAAACGAAAGAGTGGGTCAGGCGTGTACGCGATCGTGCGCAGTGGCGGCCGTCAGCACAAGGTCTCCGTCGGTGACGTCCTCGACGTCGACCGTCGGTCCGAGAAGCCCGGGGACAGCGTCGAGCTGACCCCGCTGCTGGTGGTCGACGGCGATGCCGTCACCTCCGACGCCGCCGGCCTCGCCGGTGCGAAGGTGACCGTGGAGGTCCTGGCCGAGACGAAGGGTCCGAAGATCCGGATCCTCAAGTTCAAGAACAAGACCGGCTACCGGCGGCGGCAGGGTCATCGCCAGCGGTACACCCAGGTCAAGGTCACCGGGATCGAGAGCTAGGAAGCACTGACATGGCACACAAGAAGGGCGCGTCCTCGACCCGCAACGGTCGGGACTCCAACTCCCAGCGGCTGGGCGTGAAGCGGTTCGGCGGCCAGCAGGTCAACGCCGGCGAGATCATCGTCCGCCAGCGCGGCACCCACTTCCACCCCGGCGACGGCGTCGGCCGTGGTGGCGACGACACCCTCTTCGCGCTCGTCGAGGGCAAGGTCGACTTCGGCACCCGCCGTGGTCGCCGGGTCGTCAACATCCTGCCGGTCGAGGCCACCGTCTCGGCCTAGGTCCAGCTCCCCGGTCAGCGACCGGACACACACCTACCGACAGAGGGTGGCCCAGATCTGGGCCACCCTCTGTGCTGTTTCCGTACGAGAGAGAAGAGGCACGTCGTGGCGATCCCCAGCTTCGTCGACCGGGTGACGTTGCACGTGAGCGGGGGCAACGGTGGTCACGGCTGCGCCTCGGTGCACCGGGAGAAGTTCAAGCCGCTGGGCGGCCCGGACGGCGGCAACGGTGGTCACGGCGGTTCGGTCGTCCTCCGGGTCGACACCAGCGTCACCACCCTGGTCGAGTTCCACCGGCAGTCCCACCGGCGCGCCGACAACGGCGTCCCCGGCAGGGGCGACCACGCCAACGGGGCCAACGGTGACGACATCGTGCTGGCCGTGCCCGACGGCACCGTGGTCCACGACGCCGACACCGGGGAGACGCTGGCCGACCTGACCGGTCACGACACCGAGGTGGTGATCGCGGCCGGCGGGCGTGGTGGTCTCGGCAACGCGGCGCTGGCCTCGTCCTCGCGCAAGGCGCCCGGTTTCGCCCTGCTGGGCGAGGAGGGGGAGACCCGGACGGTCACCCTCGAGCTGAAGGTGGTGGCCGACGTCGGTCTGGTGGGGTTCCCCAGCGCCGGCAAGTCCTCCCTGGTGGCGGCCATCTCGCGGGCCCGGCCGAAGATCGCGGACTACCCGTTCACCACCCTGGTCCCCAACCTGGGGGTCGTGGTGGCGGGGGAGACGACCTACACCGTGGCCGACGTGCCCGGTCTGATCGAGGGGGCGTCGGAGGGCCGGGGACTGGGCCACGACTTCCTGCGGCACATCGAGCGCTGTGCCGCCATCGTGCACGTGCTGGACTGCGCCACCTTCGAGCCGGGTCGGGACCCTGTCAGCGACCTCGACGTGATCGAGGCCGAGCTGACCGCGCACGGCGGGCTCGAGGACCGCCCGCGGTTGATCGCCCTGAACAAGATCGACGTGCCCGACGGTGGCGGGCTGGCCGAGATCGCCCGGCCCGAGCTCGAGGCCCGCGGGCTGCGGGTGTTCGAGATCTCCACCAAGTCCGGCGCCGGGCTGCAGGGCCTGAGGTTCGCCATGGCGGAGATCGTGGCCGAGCGGCGTGCGACCCTCCCGCCGCCCCCGCCGGCCCGGATCGTGCTGCGACCCATCCCGGTCACCGGCGCCGACGAGTTCACCATCAAGCGCGAGAACGACCTGTGGCGGGTGCACGGCAGCAAGCCGGAGCGCTGGGTCCGGCAGACCGACTTCGGCAACCCGGAGGCGGTGGGCTACCTGGCCGACCGGTTGAACCGGATCGGCATCGAGGACAAGCTGCTGCAGCTCGGGGCGCAGGCCGGCGACGGCGTGGCCATCGGCGGTGAGGACGCCGTCGTCTTCGACTTCCGTCCGCAGATCGACATCGGGGCCGAGATCCTCAGCCGGCGCGGGGAGGACCAGCGCTTCACCGAGGAGCGGCCGGCCGCCGTACGCCGTCGGGCGAAGGACGAGGCCTACCACTCCGACGAGTCCGACGGGATCGAGTTCGTCGACGACTGGTCCGATGACGACTGACCGCGGGGCCGCACGCGGACCGGAACGCGGGACCCTGCGGTCGGAGATCGCGGACGCGCACCGGATCGTGGTCAAGATCGGGTCGTCGTCGCTGACCACCCCGACCGGCGGTATCGACCCGGGACGGATCCAGGGTCTGGTCGACACGTTGGCCGGTGCCCGGTCCGCCGGTCGTGAGGTGGTGCTGGTGTCCTCCGGCGCCATCGCCGCCGGCCTGTCGCCGCTCGGCCTGAAGAGCCGCCCGCGGGACCTGGCCACCCAGCAGGCCGCCGCGTCGGTGGGCCAGGGGCTGCTGATGGGCGACTACACGCACCTGTTCGCGGCCCAGGGTCTCGAGGTCGGCCAGGTGCTGCTCACGGTGGACGACGTGACCCGGCGCGGCCACTACCGCAACGCGTACCGCACCTTCGGTCGCCTGCTGGAGCTCGGGGTGGTGCCGATCGTCAACGAGAACGACACCGTGGCCACCCACGAGATCCGGTTCGGCGACAACGACCGGCTGGCCGCCCTGGTCGCCCACCTCGTGCACGCGGACGCCCTGATCCTGCTGAGCGACGTGGACGCCCTCTACACCGGTCACCCGAAGCTGCCGGGCTCAGAGCGGATCACCGACGTGCACGCGGCCCAGGACCTCGACGGGATCGACATCTCCACCCGTGGCGCGGCGGTGGGCACCGGGGGCATGATCACCAAGGTCGACGCCGCCAAGATCGCCACCTCGGCGGGGATCCCGACCGTGCTCACCTCGGCCGCCCAGGTGGCCGGAGCCGTCGGGGGGGAGCCGGTCGGGACCGTCTTCCACCCCACCGGCAGACGTCGCCCGACCCGGCAGCTGTGGCTGCGGCACGCCTCCGACGCCCGGGGTGAGCTGGTGCTGGACGACGGCGCGGTGCGGGCCGTGGTCACCCGCAACGCCTCCCTGCTGCCGGCCGGGGTGACCGAGGTCCGGGGTCGGTTCACCGCGGGCGAAGCCGTCGACCTGGTCGACCTCCGGGGGGCGGTGGTGGCTCGGGGGCTGGTCAACTTCGACGCCGACGAGATCCCGCCCCTGCTGGGCAAGACCACCGGTCAGATCGCCGCCGAGCGCGGTCGCGGGTACGACCGCACGGTGGTGCACAAGGACGCGCTCGTGGTCTTCGGGCCCGACCAGGAACCCGGCGGCGGGACCGACGACCACGGCGGCGAGCAGCGGGGCTGATCCAGCGGGCGGGCCGGTTCAGCAGCGGGAGGGCCCTCCGCCAAGTGTTGCTGGTTGGTCACAGGGGCACGCCAGAACTTGTGCTCTCAGGCGCTTCTTGGTTTAAGGTCACCTTCTGATCGTCAACCGCCCGGTCCGGGTAAGACCTTCACCCGGGTGCTGGCCCCTAACACGAGGTGACCATCGTGCGACACACGACAATCCTGCGCCGGGGGATCGCTGCCATCGCGGCGCTCACCCTGGCGGGAACGCTGGCGTCCTGCGCCCAGAGCCAGCGGGAGACCGGCTCCACCACCGAGGGGAGCAGCGGCGGCGACTTCGTCTTCGCCGCCTCGTCGGACCCGGTGATGCTCGACCCGGCGATGGCCAGCGACGGTGAGACCTTCCGGATCGCCCGCCAGCAGTTCGAGGGCCTGGTCAGCGCCAAGCCGGGCACCACCGAGCTGGAGCCGCTGCTCGCCACCGAGTGGAAGGCCTCCGAGGACGGCAAGTCCTACACCTTCACGCTGCGCGAGGGCGTCAAGTTCTCCGACGGCACCGACTTCAACGGCGAGGCCGTCTGCGCCAACTTCGACCGTTGGTACAACTGGTCCGGGGTGAACCAGTCGGAGAACCTCACCTACTACTACGGCAAGCTGTTCCGCGGCTACAAGACCGGCAAGACCGGCGGCATCTACGACAGCTGCACGGCCGGCAGCGCCACCGAGGCCACCGTCAAGCTGAAGACGCCGTTCGCCGCCTTCGTCCAGGCCATGACGCTGCCCGCGTTCTCGATGCAGAGCCCCACGGCCCTCAAGCAGTACAACGCCGACGACACCCAGGGCACCGAGGAGGACCCGCGGTTCTCGGCGTACGCGACCGAGCACCCGACCGGCACCGGTCCGTTCGTGTTCGAGAAGTGGGAACGCGACCAGCAGGTCACCCTGAAGCGCAACGACAACTACTGGGGTGACAAGGCCAAGGTGGAGCGGGTGATCATCCGCACCATCTCCGACCCCAAGGCGCGGACCCAGGAGCTGCAGGCCGGCAACATCGACGGCTACGACCTGGTCGGCCCGGCCGACGTCCAGCCGCTCAAGGACGCGGGCTTCCAGATCCAGAACCGTCCGGCCTTCAACATCTTGTACCTGGGCATCAACCAGAAGAACAAGGCGCTGCAGGACGTCAAGGTCCGTCAGGCCATCGCCCACGCCATCGACAAGCAGGCCGTGGTGAAGTCCTCGCTGCCCGAGGGATCGGTGCCGGCCAAGGAGTTCATGCCCAACCTGGTCGAGGGCTACAACGACTCGATCACCGACCCGGCGTACGACGTGGACGAGGCCAAGAAGCTGCTCAAGGAGGCGGGCCAGGAGAACCTGGAGCTGAAGTTCGCCTACCCGACCGGCGTCTCCCGGCCGTACATGCCCTCCCCGGAGGACACCTTCGCGGTGATCAAGTCCCAGCTGGAGAAGGCCGGGATCAAGGTCACCCCGGTGGCGGCCAAGTGGAGCCCCGACTACCTGGACATGATCCAGGGCGACGCGGGCACCAGCAAGCACGACATCCACCTGCTCGGCTGGACCGGCGACTACAACGACCCGGACAACTTCGTCGGTGTCTTCTTCGGAGCCAAGTCGGCCGAGTGGGGCTTCGACAACCCCGACCTGTTCAGCGCGCTGTCCGCGGCTCGCGAGCTGCCCACCCGCGACGAGCAGGTCCCGGCGTACGAGAAGATCAACGCCGAGATCGCCGCATACGTCCCGGGTGTGCCGCTGGCCCACCCGGCCCCGTCGCTGGCGTTCGCCAAGGGCGTCGAGGGCTACGTGGCCAGCCCGGTGCAGGATGAGGTCTGGAACAACGTCACGGTCGCCCGCTGACCACGTGATCAGCTGACACGGCGGGGCGGTCCCTCCTGGGAGGGGCCGCCCCGTAGCGTGTCGTCCGTCGTCATCGTCGACACCAGAGGGGGAGGCAGGCCGCTGTGCTCAGGTTCGTCGTCCGGCGCATCCTGTTGATGGTCCCGGTGCTGCTGGGTCTCATCGTCCTGCTGTTCATCTGGGTCCGCGCGCTCCCCGGTGACCCCGCCCGGGCGCTGCTGGGGGAGAAGGCGACGCCCGAGTCGATCGCCTCCGTCAACGCGCAGTACGGCTTCGACAAGCCGCTGCTGCAGCAGTTCGGCATCTACGCCTCCCAGATCCTGCGCGGCAACTTCGGTAACTCACCCCGGACCGGCGAGCCGGTGCTGGAGACGTTCCTGCAGCGCTTCCCGGCCACCATCGAGCTGTCCGTCGCGGCGTTGATCTTCGCCGTCGTGGTGGGCATCCCGCTCGGCTACTGGGCGGCCAAGAAGGCGGGGGGCTGGCTCGACACGTTCGCCGTCGGCACCTCGCTGGCCGGGGTGGTGATCCCCGTCTTCGTGCTGGCCTACATGCTCAAGCTGGTGTTCGCGGTCGGCCTGCCCGGAGCGCTGGGGGTGCTGGCCGTGCTGCCCTCCTCGGGCCGCCAGAACGCCCGGATCGACGCCACCCACATCACCAACTTCTACGTGCTGGACGGTCTCCTCACCCGGGAGTGGGACGCGGCCTGGGACGCGGTCCTGCACCTGATCCTGCCCGCCATCGCCCTGGGGTCCATCCCGCTGGCGATCATCGTCCGGATGACCCGGGCGTCGGTGATCGAGGTGCTGAACGAGGACTACGTCCGCACCGCCACCGCCAAGGGCCTCGCGCCGAGCCTGATCACCCGGCGGCACGTGCTCCGCAACGCCCTGCTGCCGGTGATCACGGTGATCGGGTTGCAGACCGGGGCGCTGCTGGCCGGTGCGGTGCTGACCGAGTCGGTGTTCGCGATCAACGGCATCGGCTCCTACCTGTTCCAGGCCATCAGCACACTCGACTTCGCCGTGCTGCAGGGCTTCATCTTGTTCATCGCGGTGATCTACGCCGTGGTCAACCTGCTGGTCGACCTGTCGTACGGGGTCATCGACCCCCGGCTGAGGACGAGGTGATGATCGGATGACCGCACTCGACGCCACCCAGGGCGCCATCGACGAGGGACTCCTCGGCTCGCCGCAGGACGAGCGCGGCACGAGCCTGTGGCAGGGCGCCTTCCGGCGGCTGCGCCGCAACCCGTCGGCCATCGTCGGGGCCGCCATCGTGCTCGTGCTCGTGCTGGTGGCGCTGTTCGCGCCGCTGCTCGCGCCGTACGAGCCGGCGAGCAGCCAGTGGATCGACCAGGTCACCCCGAGCTCGGTCCCCGGTCCCTCGCCGGACCACGTGCTGGGACTGGACTCCTTCGGTTCGGACATGTTGACGCAGCTCATCTACGGGGCCCGGCAGACGCTGGTGATCGGCATCGTGTCGACGCTGATCGGCCTGCTCGGTGGGGCGGTCCTCGGCATCCTCGCCGGTGGTCTCGGCGGCTGGTGGGACACCGGCGTGATGCGGCTGGTCGACATCCTGCTGTCCATCCCGTCGCTGCTGCTGGCGGTCAGCATCGCCGCCGTGCTGGGTCGCAACCCGTGGGCGATCATGATCGCCATCGGGGCCGCCCAGGTGCCGATCTTCGCCCGGCTGCTGCGCGGCTCGATGCTCGGTCAGCGCGGCCAGGACTACGTGCTCGCCTCGACCTCGTTGGGTCTGCGGCAGCGCCGGATCGTCATGTCCCACGTGCTGCCGAACTCGCTGGGACCGGTGATCGTGCAGGCCACGCTGGTGCTGGCCACCGCGACCATCGAGGTCGCCGCCCTGTCCTACCTCGGTCTGGGACAACCGGACCCGGCCATCGCCGAGTGGGGCCGGATGCTGGTGAAGGCCCAGGACCGGCTGCAGAGCGACCCCCGGCTGGCCATCCTGCCGGGTCTCTGCATCGCGGTCACCGCGCTCGGCTTCACCTTGTTCGGGGAGGCGCTGCGCGAGGCCCTGGACCCGAAATCGAGGCGATGATGGCTGAGGCACTGACGAGGGGCCGGCCCCGGCCGGCGGTGAACCGGGACGAGAACCTGCTCGAGGTCGACGACCTCTCGGTCACCTTCACCCGCAAGGGGTCGGCGCCGGTGCACGCCGTCGACGGGGTCTCGTTCGCGGTCCGGCCCGGCGAGGTCGTCGGGATCGTGGGGGAGAGCGGCAGCGGCAAGTCGGTCACCTCGCTGGCCGTGATGGGACTGCTGCCCAAGCGCGGCGTCTCGGTCACCGGCCAGATCCGCTACCGCGGCCAGGATCTCCTGGGCGTCGGTGACAAGACGCTGAACGACCTGCGGGGCCGGGAGATCGCCATGGTCTTCCAGGACCCCATGAGCTCGCTGAACCCGGTGATCCCCGTCGGCCTGCAGGTGACCGAGGTGCTGCTCCGGCACTCCGACGTGTCGGCGTCCCAGGCCAGGGCGGAGGCCACCGACCTGCTGCGGCGGTGCGGCATCCCCGACCCCGGGCGACGTCTGAAGGAGTACCCCCACCAGCTGTCCGGCGGGATGCGTCAACGCGCCCTGATCGCGATCGCCCTGGCCTGCAAGCCCGCGCTGCTGATCTGCGACGAGCCGACCACGGCACTGGACGTCACCATCCAGGCCCAGGTGCTGGAGCTGCTCAAGGAGCTGGTCGCCGACCTGGACACGGCCATGATCATGATCACCCACGACCTCGGCGTGGTGGCCGGGCTGTGCGACTTCGTGAACGTCATGTACAGCGGGCGGGTGGTCGAGTCGGCCAGCCGGCAGGAGCTCTTCGCCCACCCGCGACACCGCTACACCGAAGGCCTGCTGGCCTCGATCCCACGGCTGGACAGCCCGCGGGGCGAGCCGCTGCGACCGATCCGCGGCACCCCGCGCGACGTCGTCTCGTGGTCCAGGGCGTGCGCGTTCGCCCCCCGCTGTGACCACGCCGACGACGCCTGTGCGCGCTCGGACCTGGCCCTGGTCGCCGACGGACCCGGCGCGCACCGGATGCGCTGCGTCCACCCGGCACCGGCGACGACGGAGGGGGAGCGATGAGCGACGGCGACGTTCTGCTGCAGGTCAGCGACCTGAAGGTCCACTTCCCGATCAAGCAGGGCCTGGTGTTCGACCGCACGGTCGGTCACGTTCGCGCCGTGGACGGTGTCGACCTCTCGGTGGCGCGCGGTCAGACGTACGGGCTGGTGGGGGAGTCCGGGTGCGGCAAGTCGACGCTGGGGCGGGCGCTGCTGCGGCTGTCAGAGCCGACCGCGGGCTCGGTGGTCTTCGACGGCATCGACGTGCTGGGGCTGCGGCCCGAGCCGCTGCGGCAGCTCCGGCGGCGGATGCAGATGGTGTTCCAGGACCCGCTGTCCAGCCTCGACCCCCGCCAGTCGGTGGAGAGCCTGCTGGTCGAGCCGCTCCAGGTGCACGGGCTGTCGAGGAGGGACACCGAGGAGTACGGCCGCGACTCGGCCAGGTCGCACCTGGCCAAGGCGGCCGCCATGCTGGAGGTGGTGGGGTTGCCCCGCTCCTCGCTCTCGCGCTACCCGCACGAGGTCTCCGGTGGGCAGCGCCAGCGGATCGACATCGCCCGGGCCATCGTCCTCAACCCCGATCTGGTCCTCGCCGCCGAGCCGGTGAGCGCCCTGGACGTCTCGGTGCAGGCGCAGGTGATCAACCTGCTGGAGGACCTGCAGGAGCTGCTCGGCCTGACCTACCTGGTGATCGCCCACGACCTCGCCGTGGTCCGGCACATCAGCGACACGGTCGGCGTGATGTACCTCGGGCGGCTGGTGGAGGAGGCGCCCAGCGACGACCTCTACGAGCGCCCGCTGCACCCGTACACGATCGCCCTGATGTCGGCGATCCCGATCCCCGACCCCGACGTCGAGGACTCCCGCGAGCGGATCCTGCTCCGGGGCGACCTGCCCAGCCCGGCGAACCCGCCGAGCGGTTGCCGGTTCCACACCCGCTGCCCGTACCGGCAGCCGACCCGCTGCGACGACGAGGTGCCGGAGCTGCGGGTGATCCCGACCCTCGGCGAGGGGCGGCGGGTGGCGTGCCACTGGGCCGAGGAGATCGCCGCCGGGACCGTGGGTGTGGCCGATCCCGACCTGGTGGTGGAACCGTCCCGGTGAGTCCCCTCCAGACCCCGAGCTGTCAGCGCCGGTGGTCGCCCTGACCACCACAGAGGCTGGCAGCTCGGAGCCCGTGACGCGCGCCGCGCTGGAGACCCCGGTCGGGCGGATCGTGGTGCTGGCCGACGGCGCCCGGGTGCGGCGACTGTCCTGGTCGACGGCGCCCGTCCGTGACCACGAGCCCGAGCCCGGGAGCGTGCTGGCCCGCACCGTCGGACAGCTGGTGGACTACTTCGCCGGTCGTCGGCGGACGTTCGACGTCGACCTGGACCTGGACGCCCTGGAACCGGCGACCCGACAGGTGCTGCTCGCCCTGCGCGAGGTGCCGTACGGTCACGCGGTCACCTACGGCGAGCTGGCCTCGCTCAGCGGCACCGGTCTGCCCGCCCGCGCGATCGGCTCGGTGATGGGGGCCAACCCGGTCCCGCTGCTGATCGGCTGTCACCGGGTGCTGGCCGGCGACGGGCTCGGCGGCTACTCCGGTGGTCCTCCCGGACAGGGTCTGGCGACCAAGCGCTGGCTCCTCGAGCACGAGGGCATCCTGCCGCCGCCGCTGTGGTGACCACCATTCCTACGCAGCCAGTGAGAAACTCCTGAGGCCATCGGTGAATGCGGCCCGATCCCCCCGGATGTGTGCGAGGATGGACTGCTGAAGATAGTTAGGGTTGCCTAACTGAGCGAGCGCAAACCAAAGGAGATGTCGGCATGACCGCGTTGCCGGAGGCCTACTTCCGGGCCGAGGTGCTCGAGGTGTCCGCCCTCTCCTCGGCGATGAGGCGGATCGTGCTGGGCGGCGAGGGTCTGGCCGACTACCGGTCCTCCGGAGCACCCGACGAGTGGTTCCGGCTGATGGTGCCCACCGAGCGTCAGACCGCTGTGGAGCTGCCCACCAAGCAGGGGCAGCAGTTCCACTTCGCCAACCCGCAGCCCGCGCCCCGCTGGTACAGCCTGCGGCGCTGGGACGGCGACCGGAAGCGGCTGACCGTCGACGTCGTCGTGCACGGCCACGGGCTGGCGACCCGCTGGGCGAGCACGGTGCAACCGGGCGACCAGCTGCTGGTCTCGCAGCCCCACGGGCGGGGGGTCGACACCGACGCCGACTGGGTCCTCATCCTGGCCGACCAGACCGGCATCCCGGCCGCCTGCCGGATCCTGGAGAACCTGTCGCCGCGGCAGCACGCGCACGCCGTCTTCGAGGCCCCGAACGAGGCGGCCACCTTCACGCCGACCTCGCCCGCCGACCTCAAGGTCTGCTGGGCCTACAACCCCGATCCGTCCGCCATCCCCAGCCCGCTCAGCGCCGTCGTCCGGACCATCGAGCTGCCACCGGGGCAGGGCTACGTGTGGATGGCCGGCGAGGCGTCCTGCGCCCGGGACGTGCGCCGCTACTTCCGGCACGAGCTGAAGTGGCGGTCCCAGCACTACGACATCGTCGGCTACTGGAGACCCGACCAGGAGGCCTACCAGCGGCGCTACCGCGAGGTCGAGTCGAAGGTGACGGAGGTCTACGAGGCGGGTCGTCGCGCGGGTGCGGACTCGGAGACGATCCTCGACGACGTGTTCTCGGTGATGGAGTCGCGCGGTCTCTAGAGCCGCTCTCCAGAGTTCTTCTGAATCGTTTTTGTCGTACGGTCACATGGCCGTACGATTGCTCCTGACCGCACCGCGACGAACTCGAACGGACGGCGCCCGCACGGCAGTGCTGCCGGCCCCAGTCCCACCCCGTCACCCGCGGTCCCGTCCTGAGCGACCGCAGAGAGATCGATCGCCGTGTTCGTCGTCGCCCTGGGCTGGCTCGCCGCCGCCCTCGCCGCCACCGTGGCTCTCCCGCAGGTCGTCAAGCTGCTCCGCAACCGCACCACCGCGGGGATCTCGCTGACCGCCTGGCGCCTCACCCTCGCCGCCAACATCGCCTGGACCGGTCACGGCTTCGTGGTCGGGCACGCCAACATCTGGCTGCCCAACCTGATGTTCATGATCTGCAGCGTGATCATCCTCAACCAGCTCCGGCGCGACCGGGTGCTGAGCTGGGCGGCAACTTTCGGTCCGAGCACCCTGCTCGGTCTGGCCACCCTCGGGCTGGACGTCACGTACGGTCCGCTGGTCTTCGCGGTCGCGGCCGGTCTGCCGTCGGTGATCGCCCAGATGCTCCAGTTCCAGGAGCTGGTCGTGGCGCCGCGGATCAGCGGTGTCTCGCTGCCCTTCCTGGCCATGAACTGGGTCAACCAGGCGCTCTGGTTCTCCTGGGCGCTGCTGGTCGGCGAGCAGTCGATCACCGTCGTCGCCTCCACCATGGGGGTGCTGATGGGTCTGAACCTGCTGTGGGCCGTGCTCCGCCGGCAGGGTGTCGTCCGCGCTCGCCTGGCTGTCCTGTCGGCCTGACGCCGGGGTCAGGGGCGCCTGAGCGTCGCCGGGGTCGGGTCAGCGCCGCGACTAGTCCTGCGGCTGCCGTTTCCAGACCCGGATGTAGTCCACCTGCATGGTCTGCGGGGCGGCGACCGCCGAGCCGGACACGGCCAGGGCGGCGATCAGGTAGTGGGGGCTGTCGGTGACGCCGACGTCGGTGGTCCCGACCTGCACCCCGTCGTAGTAGAAGGTCAGCCGGTCGGGCTGCCAGTCGACCGCGAAGGTGTGCCAGCCGTCGGAGCCGGGCATGTCGTCGCGCCAGGCCGGTGGGTACCCGCCCTCGACGAGATGGTCGTCGTCGGTGCCGTGGTGGTAGTGCCAGGACACGTCGTCGTCGGACAGGCACTCCATCACGTCGATCTCGCCGTCCTCGGGGTGCTGGCGGCCGTTGAGCAGGAACACGCCCCAGTTCGGACCACAGGAGCCGGCCGGGGCGAGTGAGCCGTCCGACGGGGGCAGCCTGATCCGGGCTTCGGCGAAGCCGTACGTGAAGCGGTAGTCGTGCGCCGACTCCACGATCGCCGACGTGTACGCGTACGACCGGCCGTCCTGGGTCCGGCACGGTCGGTGCTCGGCTTTCAGCCGCAGCGTTCCCTTCCTCACGGTCGCGTTCGCCGGGTCGTAGCACGCCTTCTCGGCGACGTTGATGGGCTTGGTGATCGCGGTGTCGGTGTCGGCCAGCCAGTTCGGCCGCCACCGGTCCCGGTCCACCGAGCGTCCGGTGAACTCGTCGTGCCACGCGAGCCTCCACCGTCCGTCCGGTCCCCAGGGGCCCTTGTTCACGGAGCGGGGGGACGAGGGATCGTCTGACGGGCTCGTCGGCTCCGGCGTCGGCAGCTCCGACCGGGATGTCGACGTCCCGGGAACCTGCGCCGCCGGTCCCGGTGCGCGGGGCGCGGCCGTCACCCCCGGTGCTGAGCCGCAGGAGGCGGTCGCCAGCACCGCTGTCGTGGTCAGCAGAGCCGTCAGCAGCAGCCGTACCCGGCGCAGCCTCGGCGCCCGTCGACGGCCGGGCCGGCGACCGCCCGCCGCCACCGCGCGTGCGCTGTCCACCATCCGAGGCCCCCGTCCCGGTCGACCGACCGGTGTCGGCTCCACGGGGGTGCGTTGGTCTGTCGAGCCGGGCTGGCGACGCAGCGCGCGTGGCGACGGTGGACCGCGGCGATCAGCAGGTGCCGCCAGCGCGCCCGAGTCCCGCGACAGCACCCCCGAGGTCCGTCACGGCACGTGGATCATTCGGAGCCGCACCGGCAGGCGGATGGGTGAGCAGCTTCCTGGGGGAGTCGTTCACGCGACTAGATTTGGTCGCGGACGACCGCTGAACCGAGGAGAGACGTCGTGACAGTCACCGAGCAGGCGCTGCGCGCCCGGGAGGCGGCCAGGGTCCTGGCCAGGACCCCGCGGGCGGCGAAGGACGCCGGGCTGCAGGCCATGGCCGACGCCCTGGCCAAGGCCGAGACCGCGATCCTGGACGCCAACGCTCTCGACGTGGCCCGGGCCGGGAACAACGGCACCAGCGCCTCTCTGATCGACCGGCTGCGACTGACCCCGGACCGGATCGCCGGGATGGTGCAGGGGCTCCGTGACCTCGCCGGACTGCCCGACCCGGTGGGCGACGTGGTCCGCGGGTGGACCAACCCGAACGGTGTCCAGGTCCGGCAGGTGCGCGTGCCGTTCGGGGTGGTCGGCATCATCTACGAGGCCCGCCCCAACGTGACGGCCGATGCCGGCGGCATCTGCCTGAAGTCCGGCAACGCCGCGCTGCTGCGCGGCTCGTCGTCGGCCGCCGAGTCCAACGCTGCCGTCGTCGAGGCGCTCCGGGCCGGTCTGGCCGACGCGGACCTGCCGTCCGACGCGATCCAGCTGGTGCCGGGTCCGCGGGAGGTGACGTCGGAGCTGATGGCGGCCCGCGGTCTGGTCGACGTGCTGATCCCGCGCGGCGGGGCCGGGCTGATCGAGGCCGTGGTGCGGGACAGCGTGGTGCCGGTGATCGAGACCGGGGTCGGCAACTGCCACCTGTACGTGGACGCCACCGCCGACCACGACACCGCCCTGGCCATCCTGCTCAACGCCAAGACGCAACGCCCCTCGGTCTGCAACGCCGTGGAGACGCTGCTGGTGCACGCCGACGCCGCCGACGCCTTCCTCCCGACGGCGCTCGCCGCGCTGACCGAGGCCGGCGTGACCGTGCACGGGGACGACCGGGCGTCGGCGTACGGGGACGTGGTGCCGGCCACCGAGACCGACTTCGCCGAGGAGTACCTCTCCCTGGACCTCGCCGTGGCGGTGGTCGACGACCTGGACGCCGCGCTGGCCCACATCCGCCGCTACAGCACCGGCCACAGCGAGACGATCATCACCGAGTCGCAGCGGTCCGCCCAGCGGTTCACCGACGAGGTCGACGCCGCGGCCGTGCTGGTCAACGCCTCCAGCCGGTTCGTCGACGGGGGCGAGTTCGGCTTCGGGGCCGAGATCGGGATCTCCACCCAGAAGCTGCACGCCCGGGGCCCGATGGGGCTGCCGGAGATGACCTCCACCAAGTACGTGGTGGTGGGCAGCGGTCAGGTGCGCTGAGCCGGTAGGCTGCGCGCAAGATCCACGCACGGGCGACCGTGCGACGAGGCGATGGAGAGGTGCGAGGTGAACTTCGGTCTGACGCTGCTGGAGGCGGAGGCCCACCGGGAGCTGCCGATCCCGGCCTGGGGCTTCGGCATCATCGCCTTCGTGATCTTGACCATCCTGATGTTCGTGACCTACTCCATCGGCAAGGGTCGCCCGCACAGCTGATGGCGGACGCCTCCGACGCGCCGGGGCCCGCGAGCCCGGGTGTCCCGTCACGTGCTCCGGCCCTCGGACTGGCGCGCGATCCCGCCGCCTCCCCGGATCGGCCCTACCGGCTGGGCGTGATGGGTGGGACGTTCGACCCCATCCACCACGGTCACCTGGTGGCGGCCAGCGAGGTGGCCAGCCGGTACGCGCTGGACGAGGTGGTCTTCGTGCCCACCGGTCAGCCCTGGCAGAAGTCCCACAAGAAGGTGTCCTCGGCCGAGGACCGCTATCTGATGACCGTGATCGCCACGGCCTCGAACCCCGGGTTCAGCGTCAGCGGGGTCGACGTCGACCGCGACGGCCCGACCTACACCGTGGACACCCTCCGCGACCTCCGCGCCGAGCGAGGCGACGACGTCGACCTGTTCTTCATCACCGGCGCGGACGCCCTGGCCCAGATCCTCACCTGGCGGGACGTGCCGAAGCTGTTCGACCTGGCCCACTTCGTCGGCTGCACGCGGCCGGGGGTCGAGCTGCACGAGCCGGCGATCGCCGATCTGCCGCCGGAACGCATTACCCTGATGGAGGTGCCGGCGCTGGCCATCTCGTCCACGGGATGCCGGGAGCGGGTGACCGCCCGCCAGCCGATCTGGTACCTGGTGCCGGACGGCATCGTGCAGTACATCGCCAAGCGCGGTCTCTACCTGCTCTGAGCGCGGCGCGTTCGCGCGCCCGCAGCGCCACGGAGCGGGGACGACCGTACGAGACAGACAGAAGAGAGTTCCTTGACCGCCACCGATCACGCCCTGCAGCTGACCCAGGCCGCCGCCGTCGCGGCCGCCGACAAGCTGGGCACCGACATCATCGCCTTCGACGTCTCCGAGCAGCTGGCCATCACCGACGTGTTCCTGGTCATCACGGCCAGCAACGAGCGTCAGGTCGGCGCCGTCGTCGACGGCGTGGAGGAGGCCCTCCGTGGTCTCGACGCCAAGCCCGTCCGCCGGGAGGGCGACCGGGAGCAGCGCTGGGTGCTGCTGGACTACCTCGACCTGGTCGTGCACGTGCAGCACGACGACGAGCGCCGGCTGTTCGCCCTCGAGCGGCTGTGGCACGACTGCCCCCGGATCCCGCTGCAGCTGGACGCTCGGCGGTGACGGCGGCCCAGCTGATCGTCCTGCGGCACGGGCGGACGGCCTGGAACGCCACCGGACGGTTCCAGGGGCAGGCCGACATCGATCTCGACGAGCGGGGGCGGGCGCAGGCCGAGCGGGCCGCCGAGGTGCTGGCCGAGCTGGCACCGGCCGCGATCTTCTCCAGTGACCTGGCCCGGGCCCGGCAGACCGCGGACCCCCTGGCCGCCCGCTGCGGGCTGGAGGTCCGGACCGACCGGCGGCTGCGGGAGATCAACGTGGGCAGCTGGGAGGGCTTCACCTACGACCAGGTGCTGGCCGAGCTCGACGACGACCTGCGCCGCGCCTACCTGGCCGGCGAGGACGTCCGGCGGTCGCCCACGGGCGAGACCGTGGCCGAGGTGGGGGAGAGGGCTGCGGCGGCGCTGGAGGAGATCGGGCAGGAGGCCGCCGACGGCTCGACGGTGGTGGTCGTCATGCACGGCACGGCCGGCCGGGTCGGGCTGTGTCGGCTGCTGGACCTGCCGACCGGGACCTGGAAGCGGCTGGGCGGTCTGGAGAACTGCGGCTGGGTCGCCCTGGAGCGGCACCGCACCGGCGACTACTGGCGGATCACCGAGTACAACGCGACCGCGCCGCGGCTGTGAGCGCGCCGGACTCGTCGGCGCCTGAGCCGTCGGCCCCCGATTCGGCTGCGGAGCCGTCGTCACCGGAGCGTGGGCCTTCGGAGTGGGCGTCCCGGGAGGGCGTGTCACTCACCCCGGTGGCCGGGGTGGTCATCATGGTCGCCCTGGTGCTGGCGGCGTTCAACCTGCGGCCCGCTGTGACCAGCGTCGGCCCGCTGCTGGAGGAGATCCGGGCGGGTCTGGGGATGGGCGGGGTCGTGGCCGGTCTGCTGACCGCCCTGCCCGCCGCCTGCTTCGTCGCGTTCGGCTCGCTGGCGCCGCGGCTGGTGGCCCGCACCTTCCCCAGCCGGCTGGTCTGGATCGCCCTGGCCGCGGTGACGGTCGGGTTGGCGTTGCGGCCGTTCATGCCGGGCACGGCCACCTTCGTGCTGGTCAGCTGCCTGGCTCTCGGCGGTATCGGGGTGGCCAACATCATGATGCCGGTGGTGGTCCGCCGGGCCTTCCCCCGCCGGGTCGGCATGGTCACCGGCGTGTACTCGATGGGGTTGACCCTGGGCGCGGCCACGGCGGCCGCAGTGACCGTGCCGCTGACCGCCGGTCTGGGCGGGGACTGGCGCTACGGCCTCGCGTTCTGGGCCGTGCCGGCGGTGCTGGCCATGGTGCTGTGGATGGGTGTGGCCCGCTGGATCCGGCAGCGAGCCGGTGGTCGGCCGGCGGGTGCCAGCAGCGGGGGACTGCGGCTGACCCGCAGCCGTACGGCCTGGGCGGTGGCGATCCTCTTCGGACTGCAGTCGACGCAGGCGTACGTGACCATGGGCTGGGTCCCGCAGATCTACCGCGACGCCGGGCTGTCGGCCACGTACGCCGGGGTGCTGCTGGCCCTGATCCCGGCGATCGGGGTGCCGACCTCGTTCCTGGTGCCGACGCTGGCCGCCCGACGGAAGACCCAGGGTGGGGTGGCTGTCGGTCTGACGGCGCTCGGGTTCGTCGGCTACCTCGGTCTGTGGATCATGCCGACCACCGTCCCGTGGTTGTGGGTGCTGGTGCTGGGTGTGTCCCAGGCGGTCTTCCCGCTGGCCCTGAGTCTGATCGGGCTGCGGACGCGTACGGCCGCCGGCACCGTCGGGTTGTCGTCCTTCGGTCAGAGCATCGGCTACCTGATCTCGATCCCGGGTCCGATCGTGGTCGGTGCCCTCTACGAGGCGACCGGCGGCTGGCACGTGCCGATCGCCCTGTTGCTGGTGCTGTTGGTCCCCCAGGGTGTGGCCGGGGTGCTGGCCGGTCGGGATCGGTTCGTCGAGGACGACCTCGGGGTCTGAGGTGCTTCGGCCGTCCAGAGGTGACCTGGGGCTGTTTCGCCGTCGTCGAAGCAGCCCGTACGCACCTGTCGGTGCCGCCCACCTGGATCCCGACCGCCATCGGACGGCTGGCTTAGGATGCTCGCGTGCTCATCCTCGGACTCATCCTCTTCGGCCTCGTCGCCGGTGCCGTCGCCCAGCTGATCCTGGGGCGGTCGGGCTGGAAGATCAACTGGACCATGGCGTTGGTGACCGGCCTGATCGGCTCGTTCGTGGGTGGCCTGCTGATCAGCCTGCTGACCGGCAACGGGCTCAACCTCCGACCGAGCGGGCTGATCGGGTCGATCGTGGGCGCCATCGTCGTCACCCTGGCCTGGCAGTGGTGGCAGAAGCGGTCAGCCGGGGCCACCCGGGCGTAGATCCGCGGGCCAACGCCGACTCGATTTCACCCGGGCGCGCGGAGCCTGTATTGTTCATCGGGCGCTCGGGGCCCGGCCGGACCGGACATCGAGAGCACACGCGGGGCATTGGCGCAGTTGGTAGCGCGCTTCCATGGCATGGAAGAGGTCAGGAGTTCGAATCTCCTATGCTCCACCACTCACCACGACGTGCCTCGACGGAAACTTCCTCCGTCGCCACCGTTCGGTACTGAACCTCCTGCCCGTCGACCGCCATCCTCTCGAGCACACTCAGTGCCTCGCCGGCCGGCGGCAGCACGCCGATCTCGCCGGCAACCTGGACGGCCGCCCTCCGGTGAGCCGGATCCGCCGGCACGCCAGCCACCTCCGCACGCCCGACCCGGAGCGTCCGGGCCAGCCGTCACCATCCGACCGGCCCCGATCGCGGCCACGTGGCGGGCGTTGACGATCTGGTCGGAGGTGAAGATCGGCGCGACCACCTGAGGAACGCCGGCCGCGAGGGCGGCCATCGTGGTTCCGAACCCGCCGTGGACCCGCAGCAGGGCGGCCCGGGCCAGGACATCGGCCTGCGGCCACCACGCCTCGACCCGCCCTGTGGTGATCTCCGCCCTGTGTCCGCGGACCGACGTCCGTCAAGGTGGCGTATGGAGGCGGCTCGTGGACCCGCGACCGGGGAAGCCGGTGCGACGGGGACCGTCGGTGGTGCTGGTGCACCCGGGAGACCCGGGCTCGACCGGCGGGACCTGGAAGAGCGGATCGCCCAGCTGGAGGAGGCGGTGCGCAGCCCGCGACAGAGGCGTGGTGGAGGCGGCCGACGGCCGAACCGACGCCGCCGACGGCGTGCTGCTGTCGCGGGTGGCCGAGGCGCTGCCGGGCGGGCTGCGGTGGGGACCTCCCCGGATGTCGTTCCCTGACGAGGGTCCCGGCGATCACCACGATCGCTCATCGCGGTGATTCAGGTCTGGGAGACCGGGCTGATGACCAGCTCGTCGATGCGCACGTGCGGGGGTGAGTCGAGC
>JBMDXL010000503.1:0-1599 GCA_048594465.1 Microlunatus sp.
CCATGAAGGAGAGCCCGGTCTTCGAGGCCCGGGCCGACACCGTCGACGGGGTGGCGCTGACCAAGGCCCAGCTGGCCGAGCGGGCCGCGCAGCAGAGCCTGGCCGTCACCAGCACCATCGAGGCGGCGCTGCACCAGCGCAATGGCAAGTCCTTCTTCCTCGCCCTCTGACTCCTCTTCTGTCAGGCCGGCAACTCGGGACTGATCCAGACCTTTCTGGTCGGCTACCTGGCCACCGCGCTGGCGGTCAGCAAGTCCGTGGGCACCGACGCCATCCTGATCGGCTCGCTGTTCGGGTTCCTCACCGTGCCGCTGGTCGGGCTGCTCGGCGACCGCTTCGGCCGCCGCCCGCTCTACATCGCCTTCGCCATCCTGGCGATGCTGTGGGCCTTCCCGATGCTGCTGATGATCACCAGTGCGAACCCGACCCTGATCACCATCGGCATGGCCGTCGGTCTGAACATCTGCGTGCTGGGTCTCTTCTCGCTGGAGAGCGTCACCCTGCCCGAGCTGTTCGGCGCCCGGACCCGGTTCACCCAGCTCGCCCTGGCCAAGGAGATCGGCGGCATACTGGCCACCGCCATCGGTCCTGTGCTGGCCGCGACGCTGGTCGCCGTCACCGGGCAGTGGTGGCCGCTGGCCGCCATGGTGGTCGGCTACTCCGCCATCACCCTGGTCTCGGCGGTCGCCGCTCCCGAGGTGCGCGGTCGGGACCTGGTCCGGCTGGAGGACGCCGCGTGAGCGCCCCGTCGGCCGACGACACCCCCCGACGTGGCGGCGACCGTACGCTCACGGCAACGTGGTGCGCCCTGACCACCCCCACGATCGAGAGGCTGCCGTCATGAAGGCTGTCGTCGTCCACGGAGCCGGCGACCTGCGGGTCGAGGAGCGCCCGGAACCGCAGGCCGGTCCCGGCGAGGTGCTGATCGCCGTCGAGTGGGGTGGGATCTGCGGGTCGGACCTGGGGTACTGGAAGAACGGTGCCTCGGGCACCGCCGTGCTGCGCGGGCCGCTGGTCCTCGGGCACGAGATCGCCGGCCGGATCGCCGCTGTCGGCCCGGACGTGACCGGGGTGGAGATCGGCCGGCCGGTCACCGTGCACCCGGCCACCCTGGTCGGCGACGGGAAGCTGCCGGCGCGCCTGGCTGGCCGCACCAACCTCTACCCGCAGGTCCGCTACTTCGGTTCGGCCGCGTTCGACCCGCACACCGACGGCGGCTTCGTGCAGCACAAGGCGGTCCGGGTCGACCAGCTGCGTTACCTGCCCGACGGGGTGGACACCCGCAGCGGTGCTCTGGCCGAGCCGCTGGCCGTCGCCCTGCACGCCGTCGGCCGGGCCGGCGACCTGACCGGCCGGGAGGTCCTGGTCAACGGGGCCGGACCGATCGGCGCCCTGGTGGTGGCCGCGGCCCGGCGGGCCGGCGCCGCCTCGGTGATTGCCGCCGACGTCAACCCCGCCGCGCTGGCGGTCGCCGCCGCGATGGGCGCCGACCACACCGTCGACGTACGGGAGGCGGGGCTGCCCGACGACCTCGAGCTCGTCTTCGAGGCCTCCGGCTCCCCGCGCGCGGTGGGCGGGGTGCTGCACGCCACGGCGCGC
>JBMDXL010000504.1:0-4189 GCA_048594465.1 Microlunatus sp.
TCCCAGTCGAACGGTTCGTCGGGTAGTGGGACGGCATCCAGGTTCTCCAGCTGCTCGGCGCCGCCGACCGCGGCCTCCAGCGGAGCGAGCATCGTCTGCTCCCAGGACCTCGGCTCGATGCCGTCATCCAGTCCCAGCCGATCGAGCAACGCGCCGATGTCGCCATCCGCGCCGGAGGAGCTGAGCAGTGCGGCCAGCTGGTCCGCGGGTGACTCCGGTGCCGAGCCGATCTGTTGCAGGTAGTCCGGCGTCATGGACTCCAGCGCTCCCAGCGCATCCCGGGTCAGCTCGCGGCGGATCCCCACCCGCTCGTGCGCGTACGAGATGAAGGCCGTCAGCAGTCCGGGCAGCAAACTCAGGTACGAGCGATCGGCGATCACCTTGCGTGGGAACCAGTCCAGCAGCAGGATCTCTACCTTCACGCTGCTCCACCGCAGCGGATCGCCCGGCCCGTAGTCGGTCGCGTACCAGAGCACGCTCTCCAGCAACCCCTGGTGATCGTGGTCGTCCAGAGCTGCTCCGTACGCCGACGCGAAGAAGTCGGCCTTGAGCGCCTCCCGCTCCCGCTCGGACCACGCCGATGGCCGCGGCGCCTCGCCGCCCGCCGGCAGCTTCCGCAGCATCCACTCCACCAGCGGGCGGCACATCGGCCAGCTGTCGGACTCCAACGGCGGATAGGTCATCGCCCCCCGCTCGATGGCCTGCTCGACCGCCGCCCGACCCACCCGGGGATCCACCCGCCGCAGCGACTGATCGGGGTCGGTGGCCTCTCGACGGATGGTGGACGTCATCGACGCCAGTGAGGTCGGTGCGACGAACGCGTCCTTCACGACACCGCCGAGGTTGTGGTCGACATAGACCAAGGCGCTCAGTTCGTCCCCGGAAGGGAGGGTCACCCCGTACACGTAGTCGTCGCCGTCCCCGAGCACGTGCGTCAGGTACCAGACGTCCGCCTCCGGCGCCGCTTCGCCGAGACCCTCCAGCCACAGCGGCAGCGGGTCCTGACGCCGAGCCAGCTCCCGACCGATCCGAGCCGCCAGCAGCTCGTCGGAGGTCAGCGCTCGGATCACCGCCAGCACGGCGCTGATCTCCGGGTCGGGCGTGCCGATGAAGGAGTCGACGAGGTCGTGGAGATCGGGTCCCGGCTCGGCGTCATCATCGGCGAAGGGGTCGGCGCGCCGGGGGTCGGTGATCTCCAGCAGACCGCTGACCAGCGCCAGCAGGTCGAGCGGCTGACCCGACAGCAGCGCGGCGCGGATCCCCTGGAACAGGTCCTGCTCCTCGGCCCCCTCCTGTGGCTGGCCCGGGCGCTCGCTGGGCGGGCGTGTGCGAGGGCCCGTGCGCTTCTTCGACGACCCTGGATCCTTCTTCCCCGGCATCCGACGAGCCTACGGCGCCGCGCCATGGTCGGTGATGGCGCGGTGCGGGGCGGTAGCCGGAAACACGAAGGCCGAACGCCCTGTCAGAGGACGTTCGACCTGGTGTGGCAGGTGTTGGGTTCGAACCAACGTAGGCGATGCCGGCAGATTTACAGTCTGCTCCCTTTGGCCACTCGGGCAACCTGCCATGCCGCCTGCGTCCCTCTCGGGCCTCGGCGACGATCGCAAACAATAGCAACTCCGGACTGGACCGCCCAATCCGTTGCTTGCGCTCGGCGCTAACGTACGTCAGAGCCCAGTGACCGACCCCCAGGAGGAGACAACCGATGGCCTCGGAGAGCTCGTTCGACATCGTCAGCAAGGTGGACCGCCAGGAGGTCGACAACGCGCTGAACCAGGCCGTCAAGGAGGTCCGCCAGCGGTTCGACTTCAAGAACACCGACGCGTCCATCGCCTGGTCGGGTGAGGCGATCGAGCTGGAGGCCAACTCCGAGGAGCGGGTCAAGGCCGTCCTGGACGTCTTCCAGTCCAAGCTCGTACGCCGCGGCGTGAGCCTCAAGTCGCTGGACGCCGGCGAGCCCCGGTCGTCGGGCAAGCTCTACAAGATCACCGCCACCACGTCGGAGGGCATCACTCAGGAGAACGCCAAGAAGGTCTCCAAGCTCATCCGCGACGAGGGCCCGAAGGGCGTCAAGACCCAGATCCAGGGCGACGAGCTGCGGGTCAGCTCGAAGAGCCGCGACGACCTCCAGACCGTCCAGGCCCTGATCAAGGCGCAGGACTACGACTTCGCGGTGCAGTTCAGCAACTACCGCTGAGTTCTCCCGGAGGACGAGCCGGGCTGCGGCCACCCCGCCTCATCCAGTGGTGAGCTGTGGCTGCTTCCGCCTGGGCAGAGTCAGATGGTCATGACAACGGTCCCCGGTGCATAAGGAGTCGTCGTGCCTTCTGGCTATCCCTTCAGTCTGGCGAAGCGTCGAGAGTTCTTTGATCTGATCTGTTCGGGCACGCCGATCAGTCGGGCAGCCAAGTTAGCGGGTGTGTCGCAGACCCGGGCCTTCCACTGGTGGGCGAATGCTGGCCCGATGACAACCACGAGGGCTCTGGGGGCGTCGTGGTCGACGTTCTCCTGCCGTCCAGACCAGCCTGGCGGACGCGGTCACCGGCTCAATCTGGTCGAACGGATCGCGATCATGCGGGGCCGCGATGCCGACTGCAGCTACGCGGTGATCGCCCGCTCGATCGACCGGGACAAGTCGGTCGTGTATCGGGAGGTGAGGCGCAACAGCAACCCCGACGGCAGCTACCACGCGTTGCTAGCCGACTGCCGGGCGACGGACCGGGCGCGACGGCCCAAGGAGTTCAAGCTCGCCATCAACCCACGGTTGTGCGCGATGATCGAAGGGTGGATGGACCAGGGCTGGAGCCCGAAGCTGATCGCCGACGTGCTGCGTCGTGACCATCCCGACGACACGGACCGACGGGTGAGTCACGAAACCATCTACCAGTGCCTGTATGTCCAAGCCAGAGGTGCTTTACGGGCCGATCTGTGCCGGCAGCTGTCGACGAGACGAATGACGCGCAAGCCGCGCGGGACCGTCACCCGCCGGGGCCGGTTCTACGACGAGGCGTTCAAGATCTCTGACCGGCCCGCTGAGGTCGAGGACAAAGCGGTGCCTGGCCACTGGGAGGGCGATCTGTTGATGGGCGGCACCGGCAAGGGCGCGATCGGCACCCTGGTCGAACGGTCCACGAAGTTCACGCTGCTGCTGCACCTGCCCCACGGTCATGGTCCCGACCACGTCGCGACCGCGATGATCTCCACCATGGCCAAGCTGCCCGACCACCTGCGCCGCAGCCTGACCTGGGACCGGGGCATGGAGCTGCAGCGTTACCGAACCATCCAGCTCGAACTGACCATGCCGATCTACTTCTGCAACCCCCACTCGCCCTGGCAGCGAGGGCTCAACGAGAACACCAACCGACTCCTCCGGTTCTGGTTCGAGAAGGGCGCTGACCTCCGCAGCACCACCGCGGAAGACCTACAGAAAGTGCAAGACCTACTCAACCAAAGACCCCGGCCGACTCTCGACCTCGACACACCCGCCGACCGCCTCGCCACCCTCATCAACCAGGCCGCCTAGTGAGACCCGTTGTCTTGACCCCTTGACGTCACCCTGTGTGAAGCACCCGCAGATCACCAGTGGATGAGCGACTAGCGTCAGCGAACGAGAACCTGGACCTCGCCCACCGGGAGCGGGGCCGTCGCCACGCGTGGCACGGTGATCACGCCGCTGGTGCCGTTCACGGTCCAGGTCACCGCCCAGTAGCCGATGGCCGTGACCGTGTAGTCGCCCTTGGGCAGACTCGGCTTCTCGTAGCGGTAGCCGCAGGTCGGGGACGGGGTGGCGGGCTTCGTGCCCGACCTGTACGGAGTGCCGCCGCCCGTGCAGGTCACCGTCTTGCCGTCGCCCATCCGGAACACCGTCTTCGTCAGCTGGGCGTCCAGCGAGACCGAGAGACCCGCCACGCTGTCGCTGACCGGCCCGACATGGGTCGGACCCTCGGCCCACACCCACAGCGGGTAGCCGACTGCCGCCATCTTCCACTTGTTGACCTTGGGATCCGGTCCGACCTTCGGTGCGTTCAGGGGGAGCTGCAAGCGCGCCACCGCGATGGCTCCCGCTTGACCGGGTGACATCAGGGGCGGTCCGCCGGGAGTGGCGGTGATTGTGCCGCTCGCACCGGTCCGCTGAGCCCTGTCCACGGGGGCAGCGCTGGCCGGCGCTGTCCCGGCATCCAAGCAATCG
>JBMDXL010000505.1:0-3125 GCA_048594465.1 Microlunatus sp.
CAAGGGCGAGGCCGGCACCGGTGACGTCTCGAACGCGACCACGCACATGCGTCAGATCCGCGACCAGATCCGACGACTGACCTCGCTCCCCACCGACGAGCTCTACGTCGCCGCCAAGGAGCTGCAGGCGCCGTACGACCTGGTCGTCGAGGTGGCGCGATCGGGGAAGCTGCCGGTGGTGCTGTTCACCGCCGGGGGCATCGCCACCCCGGCCGACGCGGCCATGATGATGCAGCTCGGCGCGGAGGGCGTCTTCGTCGGCTCCGGCATCTTCAAGTCCGGCAACCCGGAGCAGCGGGCGGCCGCCATCGTCAAGGCGACCACGTTCTACGACGACCCGGACGTGATCGCCAAGGTCTCCCGCGGGTTGGGGGAGGCGATGGTCGGGATCAACGTCGACGAGATCCCCGAGCCGCACCGGCTGGCCGAGCGCGGTTGGTGATCACCGGTTCTCACCCCGCGGGCGCCCGACCGACCATCGGGATCCTTGCTCTGCAAGGCGACGTGCGCGAGCACGCTGCCGCCCTGGAGAACGCGGGCGCACTCACCAGGCGGGTGCGCCGACCCAGTGAGCTCGACGGTCTGCAGGGTCTGGTGCTCCCGGGCGGGGAGTCGACGACCATCGACAAGCTGTCGCGGGCCTTCGAGCTGCGGGAGCCCCTGGTCGCGGCGCTCCGGGACGGGCTGCCGGCGTACGGCAGCTGTGCGGGGATGATCATGCTGGCCGACCGGCTGGAGGACGCGCCGCCGGACCAGCAGACCTTCGGTGGGATGGACATCACCGTCCGACGCAACGCGTTCGGTCGACAGACCGAGTCCTTCGAAGCCGACCTGGAGGCGGGCTGGCTCGGCGGACCCGCGTTCCGGGCGGTGTTCATCCGGGCCCCGGAGGTCGTCGAGGCCGGGCCGGCGGTGCAGGTGCTGGCTGCTGTCCCGCGACCCGATGGCTCCGAGCACGTCGTCGCCGTCCGGCAGGGCCTCCTGATGGCCACCTCGTTCCATCCCGAGGTGGGTGGAGACCCACGGGTGCACCGGTGGTTCGTCGACCTGGTCCGCGCCGCCGGCTGATCACAACCCCGGGGACCCAAGAGCGGCGGCCCCGAGAACGCGAAAGTGCCCGCGACCTCGCGTTCGCGGGCACCCTCGCGTGAACGAGTGAAGCGTCAGAGGGTCGAGGCGAACGGGTCGAAGTCCTCGGGCAGCAGCGGGACCGGCCCGACAGTGCTCTTGACCTTGACGAACTGCTCCGTCGCGGCGGACTCCTGCGCCGACAGCATCACGTCGACGGCGTGGTTGCCCAGCTCGCCGGCGGCGACGTGCGGCCGACCGGCCGCGATCGAGCGGACCATGTCGAGGACACCGAGACCACGACCGACGACCGTGCCCTTCTCCTCCACCTCGACCCACGGCTGCTCGAAGGACATCCCGTCGCGCAGCACACCGAGCGGCTTCACGTACGCGGTCCGGCCGGTGAACTGGTTCGGATCCGGGAGCACGATGGAGCCCTCGGTGCCGTGGATCTCCAGGATCCCGTGCCGCTCCTGCGCGGAGTCGAAGCTCAGCAGGCTCTGCCCCTGGGCGCCGCCCTCGAACGCGGTCAGCACCTGGATGGTCGACGGCACCTCGACCGGGAACATCGTCCCGGCGTTCGGGCCGGTCCGGATCTCCCGCTGCTCGCGGGCCTTGCGACCCACGGCCGCGACCCGGTCGACCGGGCCCAGCAGGGTGATCAGCGCCGAGAAGTAGTACGGGCCCATGTCCAGCAGCGGGCCCGCCCCCTCGGCGAACAGGAAGCCGGGGTTCGGGTGCCACAGATCGGGTCCCTGGGTCTGGAACGCGGTCTGCGCGAACATCGGCTCACCGATGACCCCCGACGCGATGGCGCGCCGGGCGCTCTGGAAGCCCGGACCGAGCAGGGTGTCGGGGGCCGAGCCGATCCGGACACCCGCCGCCTTGGCCTGCTCCAGCAGCGCCGCCGCGCCGTCCCGGTCCAGGCCGAGCGGCTTCTCCGACCACACGTGCTTGCCCGCCGCGATGGCGGCCGAGGTGACCTCGATGTGGGCGTCCGGCGTGGTCAGGTTGACCACCAGCTCGACACCCGGGTGGGCCAGGACGTCCGGACCGCTGCCGTGGGCGGGGATGCCGTGCTTCTCGGCCTGCGAGCGGGCACGCTCGGCGATCAGGTCACCGACGACCAGCACCTCCACGTCGGGGAAGGAGTTGAGGTTCTCCAGGTAGGTGTCGCTGATGACACCCACCCCGATGATGCCGACGCCGACAGCGCTCATCGGGCGTAGCCGCCGTCGATCAGGAACGCGTACGACGAGGCGATGTCGTCGAAGACGTCGCCGGGGGCGTTGTCGTACTCGATGACGGCGTACTGCAGCGCGGTGGCGGCCTGCAGGCTCTCCACCAGCGGAACGTCGCCGTCGCCGGCGTGACGCTGGTCGAGGCTCTTCGACGAGAACGACGGGGCGCCCGGCGCGAACGGGTTGCTGGCCGGGGCGACGCCGTCCTTGACGTGCAGCGCGATCAGCCGGTCACCCAGGCTCGCGGTCAGGGCCGCGGGATCCTGGCCACCGACGAGCGCCCAGAAGAGGTCGAGCTCGAGCGCGACGCGGTCCTCGGTCAGCGCGATGAACCGCTCGTACGCGGTCTGGCCGTCGAAGGAGGCGAGGAACTCCTGTGCGTGGTTGTGGTAGCCCACGGTCAGGCCGAACCCGGCAGCGGTCTCGGCCAGCGTGTTGATCCGGTCGGCGATGTCCTTCACGCCGTCCTCGGTCAGCCAGCGTTCCGTCGGGACCATGGGGTCGATCACGGTGGACATGCCGACGGTGGCCGCGGCCTCGAACACCACCTGGGGCTCCGGGGTCGGGATGGAGCCGTCCGGCGTCCAGAGCGTGTCGGACAGCAGCGGTGCGTGGCCGGTGGGGGAGGCGAGACCGGAGGCGTCCAGCGCCGCACGGATCTCGACGGGGCGGCGCACGAAGTCGAAGGCCTCGACGTTCTTCAGGCCGATGGCGGCGAGGCGCTCGAGCGAGCCGTTCATGTCGGCGGAGAACTGCTCGGCGAGGGTGTAGAGCTGCACGGAGGCGACCGGGAGGGCCACGTTGTCCTTCTTCCTG
>JBMDXL010000506.1:0-4307 GCA_048594465.1 Microlunatus sp.
GCACATCACGAGACCGTGCCGGTTCCACCTCCGGTGCCGCCCTCGCCGACGGTCACCGGTCGGTCGTCGGTCTTCTACGTCGGCATGACGGTGCTGGCCGTGCTGGTCTTCGTCGTGTTCCTGGGGATCGTGATCGCGGTCAGCCTGTGAGACTCCCACCGGCAGCCTCGGAGCTCAGGCGCCCTTCCGGCGGGTGATCGCCCAGTGCCGGATGTGGTCGATCCGCTGCTGCAGCTCGTCCGCCCCGGCCACCGCCGAGGGCGGGCCACCGCAGGCGGCGCGCAGCTCGGCGTGGATGACGCCGTGCGGGGTGTCGGTGCGGTGGTGCCAGGCGGCGACCAGCCCGTTCAGCTCCTTGCGGAGATCGCGCAGCACCTGGTGGGTGCTGGGTCCGGCGTGCTCGGGGCGCGGGGCGCGGCTGGCGTGGTCGGCCTGGCGGCGACGGAGCAGGTCCTTGACCTGGTCCGGCTCCAGCAGACCGGGCAGGCCCAGGTAGTCCTGCTCCTCCGCGCTCCCCGACTGCGTGGTCAGCCCGAAGTCGGCGCCGTCGAAGACCACCCGGTCGAAGTCGGCCTCGCTGCCCAGCGCCGCGAAGGTGCCTTCCGGCAGGTCGGCCTCGGTCTCGGTCCGCTCCGCCGCCGCCAGCAGGGCCGCCTCGTCGGGATCGCTGCGGGGGGCCAGCACGTGGTCCCGTTCGCGCTCCATCTCGGCGGCGAAGCTGAGCAGCAGCGGCACGCTGGGCACGAACACCGACGCCGTCTCCCCACGGGCCCGGGCCCGCACGAAGCGGCCGACCGCCTGGGCGAAGAAGAGCGGGGTGGAGGTGGTGGTCGCGTAGACCCCGACCGCGAGCCGGGGCACGTCCACCCCCTCCGAGACCATCCGCACCGCCACCATCCAGCGCTGGTCGCCCTCGGCGAAGGCGGTGATCTTCTTGCCCGACCCCGGGTCGTCGCTGAGCACCACGGTGGGCTTCCGGCCGGTGATGGCCTTGAGCAGGTCCGCGTACGCCCGCGCGCTGGTCTGATCGGTCGCGATCACCAGACCGGCCGCGTCGGGCATGTGGCTGCGCACCTCGGTCAGCCGGGTGTCGGCCGCTTGCAGGACCGCGGAGATCCACGAGCCGTTGGGGTCCAGGGCCGTCCGCAGCGCCTGCGCGGCCAGGTCCCGCGTCATCGGCCCTCCGAGGCGGGCGTTGACCTCGTCCCCCGCGCTGGTCCGCCACTGCATCTCCCCGGAGTAGGCCATGAACAGCACCGGGCGGACGATCTGGTCGGCCAGCGCCTGCGCGTAGCCGTACGTGAAGTCGGCGACGGACCGGAGACCCCCGTCGCCCATCGGCTCGTACCGGACGAACGGGATCGGGTTGGTGTCGGAGCGGAACGGGGTGCCGGTCAGCATCAGCCGACGGGTGGCCGGGTCGAACGCCTCGCGGACCGACTCGCCCCAGGACAGCGCGTCGCCGGCGTGGTGGACCTCGTCCAGGATGACCAGCGTCTTGAAGCCCTCGACCCGGATCCGCAGCGCCAGCGGGTTGGCCGCGACGCCCGCGTAGGTCAAGGCGATGCCGTTGAAGTCGCGAGCCGCCTTGCCCTGGCGGACCCCGAACTGCGGGTCGATGGCGATCCCGACCCGGTCGGCCGCCTCGGCCCACTGGGTCTTCAGGTGCTCGGTCGGCGCCACGATGACGATCCGGTCGACCACCCGCTTGGCCAGCAGGTTGGCCGCCACGGTCAACGCGAAGGAGGTCTTGCCGGCTCCCGGCGTGGCCACGGCCAGGAAGTCCTTCTTCGGGTCGTCGAAGTAGGCGTGCAGGGCGGCGGTCTGCCAGGCCCGGAGCTTGGTCGCGGTGCCCCAGGCGGCGCGGTCCGGGAAGGCCGGTGGCAGTCCCGTGACCGCGAGATCGGTCGCGTCGAACGACGGCTGGGGCCTACTCACCGGGGCGAGTGTAGTCGCGGTCTCGGACCGGTTCCGGGGACCGCCACGCCGCCGACGCGGCCGTCACGAGCCCGCCGAGTCGTTGTGCACGGCGCCGATCCGCAGCGAGCTGGCGGTGGCGGCCAGGCCGACCACGATCATCGCCGCCAGCAGCGCACCGAAGGTCAGCGACAGGTTCCCGGTGTCGTGCAGCGCGGCGAAGATCGACCCGGTCAGACCCACGAACAGCCCCGAACCGAGGGCGTCGCCGACGTTCAGCGAGGCCCCGTTGCGGCCCTGCTCCCCGGCCGGGGTGAGGGTCATCACGGCCAGCCCGGTGCTCGCCGTGGCCAGGCCCATGCCGAAGCCAGCGAACAGCCAGCCGACGCCGATCATCCCGAACCACAGCCCGGGCAGCAGCGCGGCCACCAGGCAGATCGCGATGCCGAGGGTGACCGACAGCGTCCCGTACGTGATCAGCCGGTCGCGCCGGACCCGCAGCCAGGACTGCGACTGCAGCCAGGACGCGGTGGTCCAGCCGATGGCACCGACGGTGAGCATGGCCCCGGCCACCACCAGCGGGACCTGGCGCTGCTCGACCAGCATCAGCGGCAGGAACGCCTCGGAGCCGAAGAAGGCGCCCGGCAGCAGGGCGCGGACCCAGATCACCGCCGTGAGGCCGGGGCGCCAGCGCAGGAAGCCGGGCGGCATCAGCCGCGGCAGCGACAGGGCCAGACCGATCAACCCGGCCGCGAACAGCCCGACGGCCAGCAGGTCGAGTCGCTGCCCGGCCAGCTGGATCGCGGCGGCGGCCAGGGCCACCACACCGGCTGCCCACAGCGGCGCCGGCTTCACCACGTCGGCACCCTGGCCGGACGGCTCCGGCGGCGTGAAGTTCCGGATCAGGACGAGCAGGGTCGGGGTCGACACGATGGCGCCGAAGGCGACCAGCGGCAGCACGGCGAAGAAGACCCAGTGCCAGCTCAGCGTCTCCGTCAGCCAGGCCGAGATCGGCGGTCCGACGAACGCGGGCAGCACCCAGGCACTGGAGATGTAGGTGAACATCCGCGGTCGCTGCCGCGCGTCGAAGGCGTGGGCAATGAGCACGAAGGCGGCGGTGTTCATCACCCCGCTGCCCAGTCCCTGGACCAACCGGCCGCCGATCAGCTGGAGCATGTGCTCGGCGGTGCCGGCCACCACCAGACCGACGGCGAAGATCGCCATTCCGACGAACAGCGGCTTGGCCGGGCCGATCCGGTCGGCCAGGCGTCCGGCCACCACGGTGGCGAACAGCATGCCGATGACGAAGGCGGAGAACGCCCAGGCGTAGTACTCGAAGCCGTTCAGGTCCCGCGCCGCCACCGGCATCGCCGTGGCCACCGCGATGGACTCGAAGGCGATGGCCACCACGGTCGTGCAGATGCCGATCGCCAGCGCCCGCCGGGACACGGGCGCGGCACTGGCGGGAGCCGACGGGGTCGGCTCGGTCTGCTCGGTGGACATCCGCCCCATCCCATCACCCCGCCGGCCGGTTGTCAGATCGGGTCGCCGCGCGAGCGACGTGTCCGACTGGACGCCACAGGAGCGGCGGGGCCGACTGGACGCCACAGGAGCGGCGGGGCCGACCCGGCGCGTGGCTACCGCGGACGGCCCGGGCTTCCTAGACTGTCCCGGTGACCCAGCAGCAGCTCAGCCCCGGTGCGGAGACGATCCTCGACGAGCGGACCGAGTTCCGCGTCGACGACGGTGATCACGAGCGCTTCTCGCACTACGTGCCCAAGGACAAGCTCACCGAGGCGATGGTGATGGGGACGCCGGTCGTGGCCCTGTGCGGCAAGGTCTGGGTCCCGAGCCGCGATCCGCAGCGCTTCCCGGTCTGCCCGGAGTGCAAGGACATCTGGGAGGGCCTGCCCGCCAACGGCAAGGGCGGCAAGGGCGGCAAGGGCGGCAAGGGTGGAGACGGCAAGGGCGGGGACGGCGGCGGTGGCGAAGGCGGTCAGGGCGACGCCTGACCGTCAGCAGAACGAGCCGTACACCTGCCGGGCGACCGCGTTGCCCTTCGGCGGCTCGACCGCGCAGTTCACCGTGCCGATGGTCGGGTCGGACTCGGCGGTGAAGCGCCAGCGCTGCTCCTGACCCGAGCAGTCCACGATCACGTCGGCGCTGAGCAGACCGGACGCGCTGTACAGGACGTACGTGCCGGTGGCGTTGTAGGGCCGCTTGCTGGCGTCGGTGCCGGTGTCCGGTGGCTCCGGACGGGTCAGCAGCACCGTGTTCTTCGACGAGCCCTCGATCAGGTCGGCGATCTTCGTGAGGGTCGCCTCGTCCTCGATCGTGGTGACGGCGTCCGGAGCGGTCAGCGCCGGGGTGGCGAAGTCGGTCTGCTCGCG
>JBMDXL010000507.1:0-2237 GCA_048594465.1 Microlunatus sp.
GACCACGCCGACGACGCCGAACAGCGGGGCGAGCAGCCGGGACAGCACGTACGGGACCGTGGCCGTGACCACCAGGGAGATCACGAACACCACGATCGGTGGGTAGCGGAAACCGGCCAGGGTGAGCTCGCGCTCCAGCCAGCGTCCGATCCGGGTCCGGTTGAACCGCCGCGAGAGACGGGCGGCGGTGGATCCCTCGTTGACGTCGGTCTCGCTGCCCTGCCGGGTGGACACCCCGACCTCGCGGCGTTCGGCCGCGTGGGTGGCGAACTCCGCCAGACCGGCGACGGCCAGCAGGACGGCGAGAACGGCCCCCGCCAAGATCGCGAGCGTCATCCCACCTCCCATGCCTCGGGCAGGGTCTCGCCGGCCAGCGCGAGCTGCCGGGCCAGGATCTCGGGCACGGTGTGGCGCACGAACTGGCGGTTGATCGGGTCGAACTCCGCGATGGTGTGCAGCCGGTAGTCCTCGCGACGCTCGGAGGTGACTGCCGCGATCTCGACGATCCGCCGGGTGCCGTCGGAGGCGCGGGTCAGCTGGACCACCAGGTCGATGGCGTCGTTGACCTGATCACGGATGGCGGCGAACGGGATCTCCACGTCGCTCATCGAGGCCAGGGTCTCCAGGCGGGACAGGGCGTCGTACGCGCTGTTGGCGTGCACGGTGGACAGCGAGCCGTCGTGGCCGGTGTTCATGGCCTGCAGCATGTCCAGCGCCTCGCCACCACGGACCTCGCCGACGATGATCCGGTCGGGCCGCATCCGCAGCGAGTTGCGGACCAGGTCGCGGATGGTGATGGACCCGCGGCCGTCGGCGTTCGGCGGCCGGGTCTCCAGCCTGATCACGTGATCCTGGTTGAGGGAGAGCTCGGCGGCGTCCTCGACGGTGACGATCCGCTCGCGCGACGGGACGAACTGCGACAGCGCGTTCAGGAAGGTGGTCTTGCCCGACGAGGTGCCGCCGGAGACGACGATGTTGGCCCGGGCCCGCACGCAGATCGACAGCAGCTCGGCGGACTCCTTGTCCAAGGTCCCGCGCTGCAGCAGCTCCGCCAGCCCATACGCCTTGGGGAACAGCCGGATGGTCACCGACGGTCCGGTCAACGAGAGCGGGGGGAGCACCACGTTGACGCGGGCGCCGCGCGGCAGCCGGGCGTCGGCGGGGAGCCGCGCGTCGACCATCGGGCTCGACTCGTCCACCCGACGGTTGACCGCGGACACGATCCGGTCGATGGTCTGCAGCAGCTGGGCCTCGGAGGTGAAGCCGCTGGGGATCCGTTCCACCCGGCCGAACCGCTCGATGAACACGGTCTGATGGCCGTTGATCATGATCTCCGAGATCGACTCGTCGGCCAGCAGCGGCTCGAGCACGCCGAGTCCGACGGCCTCGTCGACCACCCGGCGGATCAGGGTGGAGCGCTCGCGGGTGGAGAGGATGACGCCCTCGCGGGAGATCAGGTGCGCCAGCACGCGCTCCAGCCGGGCGCGTCGCTCCTCGGGGGCGAGGCGGGTGAGCTCCTGCAGATCCACCTCGTCGAGGAGCAGCTGCTTGAACCGGCTGACCTGGGCGTCGTCGGCGACGATCTCGGACTTGTCGGCGGTCTGGAGCCGGGCGAAGCCGCGGCTGAACTCGCGTCTCACGGCATCGTCACCGATCGGCTGATGGTGCGGTCGGTGATCACCACGATGGAGGGGGCCCGGGCCGTGACGGTGACGCCGTGGTCGGGTCCGAAGGTGGAGACCGACACCAGCGAGACGCCACTGGGCAGGCTGGCCGCGGCGGCCGCCTGCGGCGACTGACCCAGCGAGTACGCCCGGGCGCCGTCGCGGGCCGCCTGGGAGACCCCGTGGCTGGCGTACGCCATCGCGAAGATCTGCACGATGATCATCAGCACGCCCATGGCCAGCGGGATGAGCACGGCGGCCTCGATGGCGGCCGAGCCCCGGTCGCGGACGCGTCGCCCAGCGGGAGCGCCGGTCAGGGAGACGGTGGTCATCTCGGCTCCTTCACCACGGTGTGGGACACCTCGATGGTGGCCTCGGACGAGGCCCCGTCGCCGATGAGCAGGGGTGGGGAGACCCGCACCCGTACGGTCGAGCCGTTCGCGCTGACGGTGGTGAAGCTGCGCAGTGCGGCCGGCACGGCGTCGCTGGCCGCCGCACTGGGGCTGTCGCCCAGCGAGGCCGCCCGCGCGGCCGCTGTGGCGGCCACGCCGGACCAGACGAAGGAGACTCCCC
>JBMDXL010000508.1:0-3036 GCA_048594465.1 Microlunatus sp.
GCAGGGCCCCGCCGTCCGGGTCGAAGCGCAGGCGGACCGACCACGTCAGGCCCGCCCGGTCGGGTCGGGTGGTCGCCGAGACCAGCGTCACCGGGGTCTCGGGACCGACCGGCTCGATCTCGAAGGTGGCCGACGACCCGCAGAGGCGCTCGATCTGGTTCGCGGTGCACGGCTCCGTCACCGCCGTACGCCGGGCCGCGCTGAGGGTGAGCGCCTTGCGGCCCTCGAAGGACGGTGCGCCGCCGTCCCCGTCGTCACCGCCGCTCCCGCCGTCCAGCTCCGGAGCGCTGAGGGCCGGCCCGTCGGACGACGGCGCCGCCTCGGGCTGCTCGGACGGCGTCCCCGCCGAGCAGGCGCCCAGCACCAGGGTCGCGAGGAGCAGCGGGACGACGGGCCCGGATCGGCGGGTCACCCCTCGATCGTCACCGGTCGGCCCAAGCCTGTCGATCCCCACCTGATTTCTCGCCGGCCGCCGCCGTCGGCTAAAGTCGACGGGTCGCGCGAACGACGGGCGCCTGTAGCTCAACGGATAGAGCATCTGACTACGGATCAGAAGGTTTGGGGTTCGAATCCCTACAGGCGCGCAGGACACGAAGCCCCAGGTCAAGACACTGGCCTGGGGTTTCTCCTTTCCGGGAGCAGTCGGCCGGCCCGGTCGCCCGTCAGCCGCCGTGCGGTCCGGGTGAGGTGCGGGCACACTGTGGGCACACTCCGCCGAACAGGGCCCTACCGGTGTGGGACCGGGAGTCACCGGCGCCCGACAGCCGGGCAGCCTCCCCAGAGCCACAGCCTCGTTGACTGTCAATTGGCGACATGCTTCGTCGTCACCGCCGAGGTGAAGCACGCGGGCCGCGAACGCCTCCTCGTCGAAGGCGACGGCAGCCCGCCCTCGGTCAACCCGAGAGTTGTGGCCCACTAGCAGTCGCCGCCTTGACCACCTCGTCAATGGCGTGTCTTCATCGTGAGGATCGGTACGCGGAGGTGCCGCACTGGGACTCGTCACCATGCGGAATCCGTTCGCGGGCGCGGCCCGGTGCGGGATCGTGAAACCGCGTCGCAGTGCGGTGTCCGGACCTCCCCGTCAGGTCGCCTGCCGCGCTCGTCGGGCGACACCGCGTGCAGGGTCATGCGGGGGCGGCCATGCCGTCGTACGACACCCCGGGTAGCCACGTTGCCGGAGTTCGCTCATCACTCCGGGCGGGTTGCGTGAGGCGCCGTCGGTCAGCCGGCCTCAGCCGGCCTGCGGAAGTCCTCGGACTCCACGACGAGGGAGACCAAGACCCCGCCCAGCAGCGCCCAGAAGGGGCTCGAGATGTCGAGAATGGTCACCCCGCTCATCGCGATGACCAGCGCCACGAGGGCGCCGGACTGGAAACCGGTGGCGCCGAAGGCGCCGCGGAAGGCCGACACCAGCACCCCGATCATGGCCAGGCCGGCCACGGCGGCGACGAGGGTCGTCGGCATCGCGGAGACCAGGGCGACCGCCGCCCCGGCGAAGATCCCGAAGAGCAGGAACAGCACGCCGTTCACGAGCGTGGCCACGTAGCGTCCGTGAGGGTCGGACCCGGCCTGCTCAGAGGAGCAGATGGCGGTCATGGGCCCGGCGATGTTGGCGTTGTGGCCGCCGAACACCGACGCCAGCACGCCTCCGACCCCGCTGATCAGCGTCATGGCGTTGACCGGGGGCCGGTAACCCTCCGCCATGAGGACGCCGGTGGCCTGGGCGTTCTCGGCCCCGATCACGAGGATCGCCAGGGGGAGACCGACGGCCAGGATCGCGTTGACGTCGAAGGCGGGGGCCACCAGCTGGGGGGCCGAGAGCGTGAGGTCCGTCGCTGCGGACCCGAAGGCCCCGGTCGCGGCGGCCGCGGCCAGGCCGAGGGCGAGCGCGCCCACCACCCCCGGTACGGCCCGTACGTAGCGGGTGAGCAGCAGGTAGCCGACGACCGCGGCAAGGACGACGACGGGCTGGCTCACGGCGGCGTCCACGACGCCGGTCCCGAAGCGGATGAGCGCGCCGGCGATCATCGCCATCACGATGGGGACCGGCAGCCAGGTCGCCACCCTTCGGATCAGCCCGCTGAGACCGAGGGCGAGTACGAGGATCCCTGCCGCCAGGAAGGCGCCGACCAGCTCGGCGAAGTCGAAGGAGCCGAGCGCGCCCACGACGAGCACCGCGCCCGGAATGCTCCAGGCCCCGGTGACCGGGATCTTGTAGTACAGCCCCAGGAGCAGCGAGATCAGCCCGCCGAAGGCGTAGATGCCGAAGATCCACGAGGTGGTCAGGCGAGAGTCGAGTCCTGCGTCGTTGGCGCCGTTGATGATGATCAACGCCGGCCCGGTGCACCCGAAGATCGCGGCGACGACGCCCGCCCCGATGGGACCGACCCCCACGTGACCACGAACGTCCCGCAGCCCGGAGCGGAAACCGGGTCCGCGCTCGACCAGGGACCTGTCGCGGTCGGGGGCAGGGGTGCCGAGCTCGTCGGCGGCGGGGTCGGACGCAGGACCGGGCATGACAACCTCACTGACTGACAATCTGATTCAGACGGTCTGATCCAGACTATGGGAACGTAAGGCGGTCCACGGGGTGTGTCAAGGCTCACTCGACCGCCACGACGGGTCGAGCGGGGCTCCTGCAGCACCGGTACCGGCGGTCGGGACCAGGTGCCGGGGCAGGGGTGTCAGCGCCGCTCGGCCTCGAGCTGCAGCCAGAAGTCGAGGGCGGCGCGCTCCATCGCCAGGCCCAGACGCAGGGGGACCATCCGATCGGCGATGTCGTCCCGGTCGCGGAAGCGCTCGTGCATCGCCTCGTAGACACCGATGCGCTCGCGGTGCTGAGCGACCTGCTCGCGGGCCAGGTTGAGGATGTCGCGCTCCTGGGCGAACTCGGCGAAGAACAGCTTGAGCTCCGCGACGTCACGCACCTGGAGCTGCTCGTCGGTCGGCTCGGCCAGCCAGGACCGGAGGGCCGCGAGCCCGTCGGCGGTCGCGGTGTAGGTCTGCCGACGCCGCCCGTCCTCCTCGCTGCGCACC
>JBMDXL010000509.1:0-1606 GCA_048594465.1 Microlunatus sp.
GCGTACTGCAGCTGGATCTTCTGCCAGTACTGGTCGTAGGGCAGGAAGTTGATCTTGGCCGTGAACTTGCCGGCCATCTCGGTGTTGAACTGGGCGACGCGCTTCTTGAAGTTGTCGTCGATGGTCGGCCCGTTGGTCCAGGCCAGCACCTCCAGGTCGGTGCGGCCGAGCACCTCGGTGCTGCTGGGGGCGGGGGCCTGTGCGGCGGGTTCGTCCCCGCCGGAGCAACCGGCCAGGGCGAGGGCGGAGGCGCCGAGGAGTCCGCCGAGCAGGGTGCGTCGGCTGACCGGCAGGCGGTGGAACGGGCTCGGGTTGACCATGGGATCCCCTTCGTCGGGTGCTGGTGGAGGCGGTGTGTGCTGATGGGGCGGTCGAGCGGGACGGGCTACTTGCTCACGCCGCTGACGGCGATCCCCTTGATGAAGTAGCGCTGGGCGAGCAGGAAGACGGCGATGGAGGGCAGGGCGGCGATGGTGGTCGCCGCCATCAGCAGATGGGTCTGGGGCCCGATCCGCGGCGATCCGCTGAAGTAGGACAGGGCGACGGCGATCGTGTACTTGGACTCGTCGGACAGGTAGATGACCGGACCGAAGAAGTCGTTGTAGGCGGCCACGAAGGTGAAGACCGAGACGGTCGCGATGACCGGCCAGGAGAGCGGCAGGAAGATCGTCCACCAGATCCGCAGGTAGCTGGCTCCGTCGATCCGGGCCGCCTCCTCGAGCTCCTTGGGGATGCCGAGGAAGAACTGCCGGAACAAGAAGATGAAGAAGGCGGAGCCGAAGAAGGCGGGCAGGATCAGGGGCTTGAAGGTGTTCAGCCAGCCGAGGTGGTTGAACACGATGTAGGTCGGCACCAGGGTGACCGTGGTGGGCAGCATCAGGGTGGCCATCAGGATCAGGAAGATGGCGTTGCGGCCGGGCGCCGCCAACCGGGCGAAGCCGTACGCGCAGAACGAGCAGCTGAGCAGCGTGCCGACGGTGACCAGCCCGACGATGGTGGCGGTGTTGAGGATGTAGCGCTGGAACGGGACCAGCTGCAGCACCTCGGGGTAGTTGCCCCACTGCGGCGTGAAGACCCACAGCGGGGGCATCCGGAACACCTGGTCGGGGGCCTTGAGCGAGGTGAGGACCATCCAGACGACCGGCATCAGCACCAGCAGGCAGCCCAGGGACAGCGCGATGGTCACCAGCCAGGAGCCGAGAGTCATCCGTGGACGGGTTCCACTGGCCCGGAACGGGCGGACGGCGGTGCTCACTTCTCCTCACCCGCCTCGGAGTGCACCCACATCGGCATCGACCGGAAGACCAGCAGCGTGAACACCAGGATGATCGCGAAGGTCACCCAGGCGATCGCGGAGGCGTAGCCCATCTTCAGGTACTGGAAGGCGTTCTGGTAGAGGTACACCGACAGCAGCAGGGTGGAGTTGTTCGGCCCGCCCTTGGTCAGCACGAAGGGCTCGGCGAACACCTGCAGGCTCGCGATGATGCCCATGATCAGGTTGAAGAAGGTGACCGGGGACAGCATCGGGACGGTGACGTGCAGGTGCTGCCGGAAGCGGTTGGCCCCGTCGACCTGGGCGGCCTCGTAGAGCTCCTTGGGGACGCCC
>JBMDXL010000051.1:0-1552 GCA_048594465.1 Microlunatus sp.
TGGGTCGCCGTCGGCGCCTCGCTGACCGTCGCCTTCGGCATGGTCACCGGCGCCGAGACGGTCTCGGTCGTCAAGGTGCTGCTGCTCGTCGGGCTGGTCGGCTGCGTCGTCGGGCTGAAGCTGGTCGGCTGAGCGGCTGCATGAATCCCCGGCCCCCCGGGGATCCCTGCACTTCTCGGCCGTTGCAACACCTGTCATGTGACGGGACGTGTCGGACACGTGTGTCAGGACTGTTCGGACGGTAGCGCCTTGGGTGGGCGGCCGCGTTTGAGGCCGCTGGCCTGGTCGATGCGGGTGGGGTCGATGACGAGGCGTTTGATGAGCTGGTCGTGGTGGAGGATGGCGATGTCGAGGTTGTCTCGGACCACGGTGACGGTGGCGCCTGTCCACTCGTGGCCGATGCGGACGCGGAACCGGTTGCCGAGGTCGACGGTGCCGCCGGCTCGGACGCGGCGTTCGGTATGGGTGAGTGGCGCTGGCAGTGGCCCGGGCAGGGGTGTGGCCTTGCTGGTGGCTGCGTAGCGTTCGGCCGGGGTGGCGCCGTTGAGGGCCTGATGGGGTCGTTCGGTGTTGAACAGGACGTCGTAGGCGTCGAGCAGGCGTTGCAGCTGGTCGAGGTCGACAGCCGCGTCTTGGGCGCTGAGCCAGCGTTTGAGCGGTTGCCAGTCGCGTTCCTTCTTGCCGCAGGTCTGCGGATGACGCGGCGAGGAGACGACCGGGTTGATGCCGTGGTCCCGCAGGCGTTGCTCGAAGACGCTGACCCCGCCGGTGGTGCGGCGTGAGGTGAACGCTGAGCCGCCGTCGCTGAGCAGCATCACCGGCCGGCCGTGGCGGGCCAACGCGGTTTCCATCAGCGCCCACGCCTCCTGGGTGGTTTCGGCAGGTGCGGCGCGGCTGGCCAGGATGAGGCGGGAGTGGTCGTCGATCAGCCGCAGGATGCAGGCCGGGGTGCCGTCGGCCATGACCCATTCGGTGCCGTCGAGCTGCCAGCAGCCGTTGGGCGAGGCGTGTTCGAAGCGGCGGAACGAGGCACGTGGTCGCTTCGCGGGGGCCGGCTCGACCAAGCCCTCGCGAACCAGCACGCGATGCACCGTCCTGGCCGAGGGAACCGCGACCCCCGCCCGTTGCAGGCGGGCATGGATAGAGCGGGCGCCGTGGTCCCAACCTGCCTCCAGCAGCAAGGCACGTTGCTGCACTATCTGCTGCACCAACACCTGTGACGTCTGGTTCGGGCTGTTCTTGGGTCGAGTCGATCGGGGCAGCAGCCCGGGAAAGCCCTCGAGCTCGAGCCGGGTTCGGTATCGGTAGAACGTGTCGCGGGAGGTGCCGAGCCTCGCGCACACCTGCGAGACGCTCACTGACCCGTCATCGACCGCTTCGAACGCCGCGATTGCGATCCGAACATCCATCGGGACCACCTGTCTGGCCATGACTGATCAGACCAGCACGGCCCATCGAGGTGTCCGACATGTCCCGTCACACCGGTGTCAGAGAGGTCTTGTCACTCCACAGGTGTTGCAACGCCCGAGAAGTGCAGGGACTGCCCGAGGAG
>JBMDXL010000510.1:0-3155 GCA_048594465.1 Microlunatus sp.
AGCAGATCGAAGACGCGGTCGGCGGCCGCTGTTGTCACTCCCCAGACCTTGGTGGCGCCGATCAGGGTGTGCAGCGGGTCGAACGCGCTGACTGTCAACGCCATCACCACCAGCGCCCCCAGGGGGTCGGGGGCACCGGCCCGGACCAGCAACCACGCCACGACAGCGACCACGGTGACTCCGGCCGTCGCCGACGTCAGCCCCTGCTCGAGCGCGCCACGCACCGACTGCCGGGACTGCAACCGTGCCGCCTGCTCCCCACGGCCGACCAACCGGGTCACCAGCTGGCGACCTCCACGTAGGGCGGTGACCTCCGGCAGCGCATCGACCACCTCGACGGCGTCACCGTTGAGACCGGCCAGCGCTGCGCGAAGGTCCCGTCCATCGCGATGGTTCGCACGCCGCAAGGCCATCGGGCCCAGCCCGGCGACGAGGACGCCGCCCGCGGTCAGGGCTGCACTGACCGGGTCGACGAAGGCGAGAACGACCACCACCGCCGGACTCAGCAGCGCGGCAACCGCTGCGTACAGCAGCGAGTGGGCATAGAACATCTCGATCGCCTGGCTGTCGTCCATGGCGGCGCTCACATCGTCGCCGGTCCGTCGGCCTCCCCGGTTCGGAACGGTCCGCGCAAACGCGTCGAACAGCCACAGGCGGACCTCGGTGAGGATGCGGTAGGCGAGCTCGTGTGACACGTGCGCCTCCAACCACAGCGCACCCGCTCGGAGGAGGACGGCCACGGCCGCGACCACGCCCCACCCCAGCACCCCCGACGCGGTCCCACCCTCGAGTGCTGTCCCTACCGAGACCGCCGCACCCACCAGCGCGACCACCCCGAGCCCTTGGGTGCCGATCCCGGCCAGTACGGCGACAGCGAAAGGTGCCCGATGGCGGCCCAGCACGATCCACAGGCCACGAACCCCGCGGCGGCCGGCCACGTCGGGCGCCACGCGACCCGGTGCCCACCCGCGCTGCCCCGACCCGGCCGTCATGTCCTCACCAGCTGGGCCGCCACCAGATCGGCCAACCGACCGCCGGACTGCGCGAGCTCCCGTGGGGTTCCCACCTCGGCCACCCGGCCCGCCTCCAAGACCGCGATCCGGTCGGCGCGGGCCGCGCTGGCCAGACGGTGGGCAATCAGCAGTGTGGTCCGGCCTCGACTCACCTCAGCCACAGCAGCCATCACCGCCGCCTCCGTTCGGCCATCCAGTGCCGAGGTCGCCTCGTCCAGCACCAGCATCGGGGCGTCGGACAAGAAGGCTGTCGCCAACGCGACACGCTGCCGCTCACCCCCGGACAGCCGCGCCCCGTGCTCACCCACGGGCGTGTCAAGGCCGTCCGGCAGGCCGGCCACCAGGTCGAGGGCACGCGCTCGCGCCAAGGCCTCGAGCAGGACGTCATCGTCGGCGTCCGGCCGCGCCAACCGGAGATGGTCGCGCAGTGTGCTGCCCACCAGGCGAACGTCCTGCGCGACCACGGCCACCCGCTGACGGTGTGCTGCCAGCGGCAGAGAGGCGATGTCGAACCCGTCCACGAGCACCTGCCCTCGCTCAGGGTCGTACCACCGCTGAAGGAGGTGGACCAGGGTCGACTTTCCGGCCCCCGACCGTCCCACCAGGGCGACGGTCTCCCCGGGGGCCAGCTCCAGCTCGACGCCATCGACGGCTGCGTGGTCCGCCCCGGGGTAGCGGAAGGTCACCGCCGCGAACCGCACCCGGCACCCAGCCGTGCCGTCCACCGGCGTGGACGCCGGTCGTCCAGCCCCGTGGTGATCGGCGGGCTGGTCGCCGCCGACCAGTGGGCGGGGCGCCACCACGATCTCGTCGATCGCCTCGGCGGCGGCTCGACCCCGGAAACCGGCGCCCCACAGGCTCTCCAGCTCCACCATGGGACGGAACACCTCGCCCACGCACAGCACCAAGATCAACGCGACCAGCGGATCGAGGCGGCCGGCGAGCAGGCCTTCAGCGGCCAGCAGGCTGACCGCGACCGTACCCAGACCCACGGTCAACGTGGCCAGACAGTAGGCGACCAGGGAGAGCTGCAGGCCCGACCGGTTCTCCCGCTCGAGCCGCACGGCGTCCCGCGCGATCTCGGACCGTCGGTCTTCGACAGCGTCCAGCAGTCGCAGGGTGGTCATCCCGCTGAGCATCTCCTGCATCCGTGCCGACAACACCGCGTACGCCTGCCAGTGGGCGCGGCTACGATCGCCCACCACCCGCGCCCACAAGGGCTTCGACAGCGGCAGGAGAACGGCGGCGAGGGCGGCGGCGGCGCCGGCTCGGACGTCGAGCGCAAGAGCAGCCAGCACCAGGATGGGCGGAGCGATCGTCGCCACCGCCACCTGCGGCAGGTAGGCGGCCACGTACCCCTGTAACGCCTCCACGCCATCACCGACGGTGGCCTGCACCCGACCGGCCCGCTGTCCACGCAGCCAGCCCGGCCCGAGGTCGACCACAGCCGTCACCAACCGGCCCCGGACCTGGCTCAGCACCGCGGTCGACACCCGCGCGGCGGCCCGGGCCCCGACAACGCGGAACCCGAGCTCGGCGGCCACCGACGCCCCAGCCACCACCAGCCACCCGGAAACCGCGGCGGAATCGCGGTCCAGCAACCCGCGCTGCAGCGCTACCGCCAGCGCAACCAGGGCCAGCACACGCGCAGCCACGGCAGCCACACCGGCGGCCACGGCACCAGCGAAGGCCACCGGCGCCACCCGCGCGTACGTCAGCCCGCGCCGGGTCACCAGCACCATGAGCTCCGTCGTGGCGCCCGACACCCGCGCGTCTTTACGACTATGACATTCATTACTGATAACACACCAGTGTTTGTATCACCCCGACACCGAGACGAGCAGGGTCGCCCACCCCCTCCCCACCTCGGTGCGATTTCGCACTGCGCCGAACCGCCTACCCCCGCAGAATCCTTGCCCGTCGGCGGCAGCCGCCGTCGACGACGACCCACCCCGAAAGGACGTCCCCATGGACAAGAAGCTGCTCCGTCGAGTCAGCACCCGGACCCGCACCGGTGCCCCGGTGCTCCACTCCGGCAACCACGCCACGGCCGCCGCGCCGTTCGCCTGGGAGTGAGTGCCCGTCGGGGGGGGCCGCCCGGCGCCCCCCGCCCCCCCGGCCCCACCCCACCCCCCCCCCCGC
>JBMDXL010000511.1:0-2435 GCA_048594465.1 Microlunatus sp.
CGGACTTGGGTGTCGGCTGGGTCCGAACATTCCGTCAGCCGACGGCTTGTGCGGACTTGGGTGGCGGCTGGGTTCGAACTTTCCGTCAGTGGACGGCATCTTCCGACCGGGAGCGCCGCTTCGACACCGGTTGCCGCCGATTGACGGAAAGTTCCAGCCACGAGCACGGCGCAGCACCACCACCACGGCCGGCGTACGACCGAGCGCGCAGGTCCTAGTGCTGGACGATGTGCAGCGGCGAGGGGCCGTGCTCGCGGTGCAGGTCGACCTCCAGGCCGAGGTGGGCCTGTCGGGCGATGGCCAGGCCGGTGAGCAGCGCCATCACGGTGACCAGTCCGCCGCACAGGAACATGCTGGGCCGGGCGCCGAAGTGGTCGATCAGCCAGCCGACGGCGGGTCCGCCGATCGCCTGCCCACCGAGCAGCACCAGGATGTAGACGCTCATCACCCGCCCGCGTACGGCGGGGTCCGAACGGGTCTGGACCAACGAGTTGGCCCCGGTGAGGAACAACAGGGTGAGCAGACCGGAGCCGATCAGCATGGCGCCGAACAGCCAGATGGTGGGAGCGATCGAGGCCAGCACGAGGACCACGCCGAGACCGGACAGGGTGCTGACCAGCATCCGCAGCCGCAGCACCTCGGTCCGCCGCGCAGACAGGATCGCTCCGGTCAGGGCGCCGATGGCGGTCAGCGAGTTGAACACGCTGTACCCCCCGACGCCGGTGCCGAACTCGTGGTCGGCGAACGCGGCCAGGATCACCGGCATGTTCAGCCCGAGCACGCCGATGGTGCCGACCAGCACGATGGTCCAGGCGACCTCGGTGGTCTGCTTGATGTAGGTGAGTCCCTCGCGCAGCTGGCCCTTGGCCCGGACCGGCCCGTCCGAGGGGGCGGCCGGCACCCGGATCACGGCCACGATGGTCACCACCAGCAGGCAGGACGCGAAGTTGATCATGAACGACCAGCCCTGGCCGACCGCGTGGATCAGCAGACCGGACAGCGCCGGGCCGAGCAGGGCGCCGAACTGGAACACCGAGGAGTTGAGGCTGACAGCGTTGCGGATGTGTCGGCTGCCGACCAGCTCGGAGACGAAGACCTGCCGGGTCGGGTTGTCCACCGCGGTGACGAAACCGAGGACCGTGGCGACCACGAAGACGTGCCAGGCCTGGACCACACCGGTCAGGGCCAACAGCCCCAGGGTCAGGGCCATGGATGCAGCCACCGACTGGGTGATGATCAGGATGCGCCGCTTCGGGTAGCGGTCGGCGATCAGGCCACCGACCAGACCGAAGAGCAGCACCGGCAGGAACTGCAGCGCGACGGCGACACCGACGGCGGTGATGCTGCCGGTGAGCTCGAGCACCAGCCAGTCCTGGGCGATGCGCTGCATCCACAGACCGGTGGTGGCCACGATCTGCGAGCTGAGGTAGAGGCGGTAGTTGCGCACCTCGAGGGCCGCGAGGGTACGCGGCCACCGAGATCCGTGTCGGCGTGCTTCGGCGACGGCCGAGGTCACAAGAATCTCCAGTGCTGGAAGAACGGCGAAGGGGCGAGAGACCGCCCGGAAGAGGAAGAGGACTCCTCGTCGAGTCCTGAGAGCCAACTTAAGTTGAACCGTTCCTATTCCACAACGACATATTGCCTATATCTCCTATTACGATCACTTATGAAGAGCGTCTATCGAGTGGGGAGGGCCGGTGATGACGGAGGAGAAGACCTTCGACCCGGTGCTGTTACGGACCTACCTGGCCGTGGTGAACGGACTGAGCTTCACCCGGGCGGCGGAGCGGCTGGGGATCAGCCAGCCGGCGGTGTCCCAGCACGTACGCCGACTGGAAGAGGCGGCCGGTCGGCTGCTGCTGCGCCGGGACACCCGGACGGTCGCGCTGACCGACAACGGCGAGGCGATGGCCGGGTTCGCCCGGTCCATCCTGGCCGCCCACGACGACGCCGTGGCCTACTTCACCGGATCGGCGATGGCCGGTCGGCTCCGGTTCGGGGCGGCCGACGAGCTGGCGCTGAGCGAGCTGCCGACGATCCTGCGGGAGTTCCGCCAGCTCTACCCCCGGATCAACCTGGAGCTGACCGTGACCCAGAGCGGCATCCTGCAGCGACGGTTGGCCGGCAACCACCTCGACCTCATCTTCATCAACCAGCACGCCGACTCCGGCGAGGGCCGGCTGGTCCGCCGCGACCGGCTGGTCTGGGTCGGGCACGAGCGGGTTCAGATCGAGCCCGACCGGCCGGTGCCGGTGATCACCTACCAGGCGCCGAGTCTGAGCCGGTCGGCCGCGATCACCTCCCTGGAGGACGCCGGGCGGACGTGGCGGATCACCTGCAACACCCGGGAGATCAACGGCGTGCTGGTTGATGAAGATGAGGTCGAGGTGGTTGCCGGCCAACCGTCGCTGCAGGATGCCGCTCTGGGTCACGGT
>JBMDXL010000512.1:0-4393 GCA_048594465.1 Microlunatus sp.
ACGGGCTCGCCCCACCTTCCGCGCGGAGGCACCTACGGCAGACCGGGTGGGGCTGGGCTGGCCGTTCCCCACCGGGAAGTCAGATCCGGCAGACCAGGTGGCGCCGGGCTGGCCGTTCCCCACCGGGGAGTCAGATCCGGCGAACCGAACCGCTCCACGACCGGATGCCGCCAGCGAGTCGCGTCGAGATCGGCTCAGTAACCGGCGTCGAGATCGACTCAGTAACCAGCGTCGAGGTCGACTCAGTAACCGGCGTCGAGGTCGACGACGTTGCGCAGGTCCTCGCCGGCCACGAACCGTCGGAGGTTGTCGGCGAGCAGATCCAGACCCCGGTCCCGACCCGCGGCGGACGACCCGGAGCGGTGCGGCGAGACGATCACGTTCTCCAGGTCCCAGGCCCGGTGGTCGGCGGGCAGGGGCTCGGTCAGCCAGGTGTCCAGGGCCGCGCCGCCGATCCGACCGGCGGCGGCCGCGTCGAGCAACGCCTCCTCGTCCACGGTGCCGCCGCGCCCGACGTTGACGAACCACGCGTCGGGTCGCAGCCGGGCGACGTCGTCGGCCGTGAACGACCCGCGGGTCGCCGCCGTCAAGGGCAGGGTGCTGACCACGACGTCGGCCTCGGACAGGGCGTCGTGCCACTCCTCACCGGCCAGGACGCGCTCCGCCCCGTCCACCGCGCGCCCGCTGCGGCTGGCGGCCCAGATGCGCATCCCGAACGCTGCCGCCCGGTCGACGACCTGCTGACCGATGCCGCCGCTGCCGAGCACGAGCAGGGTGCGGCCGTAGAGCTCTCCGCTGACCAGGTCGTCGGCCCACCGGTGCTCGGCCTGGGCGGTGTCGACCGCCCGTGCCCGGGTCGCCGCCGCCAGCATCACCGACAGCACCCACTCCGCGATCGGGATCGCGAACACCCCGGCGGCGTTGGTCAGCGTGATCCGGCGGCGGCGCAGCTCGTCCAGCGGCCAGCTCTCCACCCCGGCACCCGGGCTGTGCAGCCAGCGGACCTGCGGGGCGCGCTCCAGCAGCACGGCCAGCTGGGCGGCGTCCACGCCCCACTGGACCGCGCCGTCCACCGCGCCCAGGTCGGCGCTCTCGTCGTCGATCGCGACCAGTGCCACCTCCCCGGTCACGTCGGGAGCCGTACGCAGCCGGTCGCGGAGGTCGTCCAGGTCGGCGGCGGCGGTGGCGAAGGTGATCATGAGGCCCGAGGCTAGTCCGGACCGAGGACGCTCACGCCGCCGCGGAGCCCGAGGGCAGGGGTCGGGCGCGGACCACTACCGTCGCCGGGTGACCGTCTTCCTGATCGTCGGGCTGCCGGGGGCCGGCAAGACCACCCGGGCGCGCGAGCTGGAGGAGGCCTGCTCGGCGCTGCGGCTGACCCCGGACGACTGGCAGATGGCGGTGTTCGACGCCGACGGTCCGAGCCGGTGGCGGACGGTGGAGCGGGCCGCCCAGCGCGACCGGATCGAGGGCAAGCTGATCGAGATCGGGCTGCGAGCGGCCGGGCTCGGTCTCGAGGTCGTCCTCGACTTCGGGTTCTGGGGCACCGACGAGCGGTCGGCCCTCCGATCCCTCGCGCGCGACCTCGGCGTGCGCACCCAGGTCGTCTACCTGCCGATCGACGACGACGAGCAGCGCCGGCGCATCACCGAACGGTCCGGACGCGATCCGGCCCAGTTCGAGATGACCGACGCCGAGCTGCGCCGGTGGCACACCCAGTTCCAGGCGCCGGACGCCGACGAGCTCCGGGGCGGCCCGATCCCCCCGGCACCTCCGGGTCATGCCACGTGGGTGACGTGGGCGGTCGAGCGGTGGCCGTCGTTCCGGCCGCCGTCCGGATCATCGGTCGGGACGCAGTAGCGTGTCGAGGACGTGAGACCGCTGGTCGCTGCGGTCCCCTCGCCTCGTCCCCCGGAGGTCTCGACGATGCCGTTGAACTGCCACGTCCGCGCCGCCCGCGACTTCCTGCTGCAGCACCGGACCGAGTACGAGGTGGCGGCGGCCGGGTTCCGCTGGCCCGAGCTGCCGGTCTACAACTTCGCCACCGACTGGTTCGACGGGCTCGCCGCCGAGAACCCCGACGGGATCGCGCTGTGGGTGATCGACGGCGACCACGAGACCCGACTGACCTTCGCCGAGCTGTCGGCCCGCTCCATCGCCACCGCCCACCTGCTGGCCGAGCTCGGTCTGAAGCGCGGCGACCGGATGCTGATGGTGCTCGGCAACTGCCTCCCGCTGTGGGAGCTGATGCTGGCCGCCATCCGGCTCGGCGCGGTGATCATCCCGGCCACCCCGCAGCTGTCCGCCGCGGACCTGGCCGACCGGGTCGACCGGGGCGAGGCCCGGCTGCTGGTCGCGGCCGGTGCGGAGGCCGACCGCTTCGCCCACCTGTCGCTCCCGCTGGGCAAGGTCGCCGTCGGCAGCTCCGACGACGTGGCCACCCCCGACGGGTGGGTGGACTACCGCCGCGCGTACGAGTTCCTGGGCGCCGACGCCCACCTGCCCGGGGCCAGCAAGGCCGGGGACCTGACCCTGCTCTACTTCACCTCCGGCACCACCGCCCTGCCCAAGCTGGTCCAGCACACGCACGCGTCGTACCCGATCGGCCACCTGTCGACGATGTACTGGATGGGGCTGCAGCCCGGCGACGTGCACCTGAACATCTCCTCGCCGGGCTGGGCCAAGCACGCCTGGAGCAACGTGTTCGCGCCCTGTCTGGGCGGGGCGACGGTGCTGGTCTACACCTACGCCCGCTTCGACGCCGCGCAGCTACTGGACGTGCTGGACCGCGCCGGGGTGACCACGTTCTGCGCTCCACCGACGGTGTGGCGGATGCTGGTGCAGCACGACCTGGCGTCGGCCCGGCACACGCTCCGGGAGGTGCTGTCGGCCGGTGAGCCGCTGAACCCGGAGGTGATCGAGCAGGTCCGGCACGCCTGGGGACTGACCATCCGCGACGGCTACGGGCAGACCGAGACCACCGCCCAGGTGGGCAACCCACCGGGCGCCGAGGTCCGGGCCGGCTCGATGGGTCGGCCGCTGCCCGGGTACCGGGTGGTGCTCGTCGACCCGGCCACCGGCGAGCACCGCGACGACGAGGGCGAGCTGTGTCTGGCCCTCGACCCCCGCCCGGTGCCGTTGATGACCGGCTACGCGGAGCGGGCCGGTGTGCCGGCCGACGACCTCAACGCCGAGGCGTTCGCCGGGGAGGTCTACCACACCGGCGACGTGGTCACCCGGGACGCCGACGGCTACCTGACCTTCGTCGGCCGCGCCGACGACGTGTTCAAGGCCAGCGACTACCGGATCAGCCCGTTCGAGCTGGAGTCGGTGCTGATCGAGCACCCGGCGGTGGCCGAGGCGGCGGTGGTGCCCGCCCCGGACGAGGTGCGGTTGGCGGTGCCCAAGGCCTACGTGGTCCTGGCCGACGGCTTCTCCCCCGACGCGGCCACCGCGCGCGCCATCCTGGGCTACTGCCGGGAGCACCTGGCGTCGTACAAGCGGATCCGTCGGCTGGAGTTCGCCGAGCTGCCCAAGACCATCAGCGGCAAGATCCGGCGGGTCGAGCTGCGCGACGCCGAGGCCCGTCGCTGCGCCGCCGGCGAGCGTCCGGCGACCGAGTTCCGCGACACCGACCCCGAGTAGTCACCGGCGTACGGTAGAAGGTCGGTGTCGGCACCCCGCCGACGACGAACCACCCGAGACGAGGACCTCCCGATGGCCGATGCACCGCAGACCGTGGGTGACCTGGTTCGCTCCTACCTGGCCGAGCAGTGCACGGTGCTGATCGACGCCGAGCCGGCGCTCCGTGAGCACGCACCGGTGATCCACGCGACCCGGGTGGCGGCCCGCCGGCTGCGCAGCACCCTGCGCACCTACGACGACCTGATCGACGTCGCCCGCGCCGGCCGGCTGAGCGACGAGCTGGTCTGGTTCGCCGGTCTGCTGGGCGAGGTCCGGGACCTCGAGGTGCTCGAGGCCCGGCTGCTCGCCGACCTGGCCGAGCTGCCCCCGGAGCTGGTGGTGGGATCGGTCGCGGCTCAGATCCAGACCGAGCTCACCACCCGCCGCAAGGTCGCCTGGGACGCCGTCCTGGCCACCCTGGACGACGACCGCTTCCGGCGGCTGCTGGCCGAGCTGCACCGGTGGCGGAGCGACGCCCCGTTGACCTCCGAGGCCACGGCACCCGCCAGCGCCGCCAAGGCGTACGTGAAGAGGTCGGCCAAGGTGCTGGACAAGCGACTCGACCGGGCCATCGAGGCTCAGCTGACCGGGGACCCCGAGGCCGACCACCTGCTGCACGCGGCCCGCAAGGCCGGCAAGCGTGCCCGCTACGCCGCGGAGCTGGCGGCACCGGTGCTGGGCAAGAAGGCCGCGAAGCTGATCGCCGGTC
>JBMDXL010000513.1:0-18715 GCA_048594465.1 Microlunatus sp.
GGCGCGACGCGCTGGCTCGAGGGCGGGAGGAGCTGAGTCGTCGCCTGGCCGCGACCGTGGTGCTGCTCGACGCCCACGGCGACGTGCTCTCCGAGCACGGCCGGCCACCCCTGGACACCACCCAGCTCGAGGCGGTGCAGACCGAGGCCCGGCGGCTGCTGCACCGGCGGCTGCGGTCGGGGTCCGCGCTCGAGCTGCCCGGACCGGAGCGCGGCGCCCCCGGCGGGCCGCGCCGCACGGTGACCATGCAGACGCTGGGTCGCCGGGACGAGCTCCGTGGGGTGCTGGCGGTCACCGTGGCCGAGCGACCCGACACCTCCGCCACCGCGGTCATCACCAGCGCGGTGGCCCTGGCCGAGTTCGCCGTCGAAGACGCCGCGCGCCGCGAGGAGTCCACCCTGGCCCTGAACGCGCAGCTGTTCCAGCTCGCGCTGGTCGGTCACGTCGACGCGGTCGCCGACGTGCTGGTGGCCGCCGGCCGCGAGCTGCCCGAGGCCCCCCTGCGGCTGCTGCTGACCGATCTCTCCGGCGACCGGGACGCCGGCGAGCTGGAGCACGCCCTGACCGTCCGGACGGCCCGCGCGCAGCAGTGGGTGCTGGCCACCCGCTGGCAGCACCGGTTCGCCGCGGTGGTCGGGGCCGGCGCGGCCCGGGCCGCGGCCGAGGTGATCGCCGCCCGGCAGACGCCGGTGGTCCTGTCCCGCCCGGTCGGCTGGGCCGATCTGGTGTCGGCCCTGCACGAGACCCGGGACGCGCTCGCGTCGGCGCCCAAGGACGCCGGGGTGATCGAGCTGGAGACCAGCGCGATCCTGGGGCTGCTCTCCCGCGAGGAGATCGAGACGCTGGCCCGGGAGCGGCTGGCCCCGCTGCTGGCCGCGCCGGACGGCGCCGATCTGCGCCGCGTCCTGGAGACCTGGCTGCGGCAGAACGCGGCCTGGGACCCGGCCGCGCGGGAGCTGGGGATGCACCGGCACACGCTCAAGGCCCAGGTGCGCCGGGCCGGCACGCTGATCCGCCTGGACCTGGACACCTTCGAGGCCAAGGCCGAGCTGTGGGCCCTGCTGACCGCGGCCGGCGGCGACCGATGAGATCGGCGGAGTGGTTGGCCGACCGGTACGCGCTGCCGCGGCCGGCCGTGCTCACCGGACCCGTCGACAGTGGTCTGCAGGGCCAGGTCTGGCGCCTGACCTGCGGCGGCCGGGCGTACGCGGTCAAGGAGACGCTGGCCCCCCTGGACGCTGCCCAGGTCGCGGCCGCGTACGCGTTGCAGCGGCGGGCGGAGGTCGCGGGGGTGCACGCTCCGCGCCAGCTGCTCACCGGCGACGGGGAACCGGCCGCGTACGTCGACGGGGAGACCCTGCGGGTGTTCGACTGGGTGACGCTGGCCCCGGCCGACCGCCGGCTGGATCCGGTGGCGCTCGGCCACTGCCTGGCTGCCCTGCACCGCGCGGGCGGAGCGACCGACGCGCCCGTGGACAGCTGGTTCGTCGAACCCGTCGGGGTCGACCACTGGCGGGAGCTGCTGGCCGAGGCGACCCTGGCCGGGGCACCGTTCGCGGCGGATCTCCTCGCGCTGCAGGACGAGCTGGCCGCGAGCGAGGCGGCGATGCGGCCGCCCCGCGACACCCTCGTCTGCCACCGAGACCTGTGGGCGGACAACGTCCGGGCCGACGACACCGGGCTGACGGTGATCGACTGGGACAACTGCGGACCGGCGTCTGCGGCCGGCGAGCTGACCATGGTGCTGGCCGAGTTCGGCACCACCACCGAGCGGGCCCGCGCGCTGTACACGGCCTACCGGGAGGCGGGCGGGCCGGCCCGGCTGACCGGCGTCGGCGACTTCAGCATGACGTTCGCCGTGCTGCACCACCTGGTCGAGCTGGCGGCCCGGCAGTGGCTGGCGGCCTCCGGCGACCAGGCCCGGGCCCGGGCGGCGGACCGGGTCGCCGAGTTCACCGGGGACACCTTCCTGCTGGCCGACGCGCACCGGCTGCTCGACGCCTGCCACTGACCCGGCCGCCCGCACCAGACCACCGAGGGGTGGTCCCCCGGCCGCGCGTACCCCCGACGTGCACCTGCCCGCGGCCGTCGACGTGGTGGTGGTCGGCGCCGGCCTGACCGGCGCGTCCACCGCCCTGCACCTGGCCGAACGGCGCCCCGGGGTGAGCGTGCTGCTGCTCGAGGCCGGGCACGTCGCCGCCGGTGCGTCCGGGCGCGGCACCGGTCTGCTGGGTCCGCGGTGCGGGCCACCGATCGACGTCGCCCGGCGGCGGGACGGCGACGAGGTGGCCCGGGACCGTTTCCTGGCCAGCCTGGCCGCCGTCGAGCACGTGATCGCGCTGGCTCGACGACACGCCCCGGAGGCCGTGGTCCCGGTCGCCGGCCAGCTGGTGGTGGCGGCCACCGCCGCCGAAGCGGAGTCGCTGCGCCGCCGGGCCCGGACGTACGCGCTCCTGAGGTTGCCGGTGAGCCTGATCGAGACCGACGACCCGTGGGCCGGCACCCGCCAGGCCCTGGTCTACGGCGTCGCGGCCGGGGTCGAGCCGGGCCCGCTGACCCGGGCCCTGGTCGACGCCGCCGTGGCCGGTGGGGTGGTGCTGGGCGAGCAGACGCCGGTGCTGTCGGTGCGGCCGGCGTCCGCCGGCGGCGCGACGGGCCAGCGGCTCGAGGTGCTGACCGCTGCCGGCCCGGTTCACGCTCGCGCCGTGGTGCTGGCCGTCGACGTCACCGACGGTCCCGGCGGCGGGATCGGCGGCCTGCCGCCGCGGGGCGAGCAGCTGGTGCTGCAGGTGTCGGCGTGCGCCACCGCGCCGCTGCCGGCGGGGGTGCTCGCCGAGCTCGGCGGTCCCGCCGCACCGCACGTCATCGGGGCCGCCGCCCTCGGTCCCTACCGCCGCCTCACCGCCGACGGTCGGCTCGGCCTGGGGGGCGGCCCCGCCGCCCCCGTCCGTGGTTCCTCACCGGCGGCCCTGCAGACCGTGGCCCGCCGGGCCTGGGCCTGGCAGCGACGGCAGCTGGACGTCCTGCACCCGGGCCTGGTCGGGGTGCCCGTGGTCCACCGCTGGTCGGGCCGGATCGGGCTGACCCCGGACGCCCTGCCCCGGGTCGGCCGGCTGCGGGGTGGCCGTCTCGGGCCGGCTGCGGAGGTCTGGCGGGCCGAGGGCTGGAACGGCCACGGCCTGGCCGCCACCGTGGACGCGGGCCGGCAGCTGGCGGACCGGGTGCTCCGCCACGACCCGGAGCGGCCCCGGCCGGCGCGCAGGTGGTGGCTCGCCGCGCGCGCCGCCTCCCCGCTGGTGGCGGTCGCTCTGCATCGGCAGACACCACCCGCCCCCGGACCCGCGCCGGAGACGTTTCGAGGGGTCCGCGCCGATCCCGGCGTATCGGGAACGAGGTCACCCGTACCGAACCGCGAGGAGTCCCCCAGATGACCGAGCCGGAGTCTTCCCGATGACGCTCACGGCCACGCTGCGTCGTCCGCTCGAGCAGATCGAGTCGTCGCTCAGCCGGCCCACGGGTCGGCTCGGTGTCGCGGTCGGTCACGCCATGAGCCTGCAGCACTACACGCTCACGTCCTGGTGCCACCGGTTGCTCGACCCGCCCGTCGACGCCGACGTGCTCGACATCGGCTGCGGCAGCGGGAACGCGCTCCGTCTCCTCGGTCGCCGCTGCACCGGGCGACTCGCGGGTGTCGACCCCTCGCTGACCATGGTCGAGATGACCCGGCGCACCAACGCCCGGGCGGCCCGGGACGGACGGCTGCAGGTCAGGATCGGGAGCGCGCTCCAGCTGCCGTACTCCGACGACGCCTTCGATGTGGTGACCGCGATCGAGACGCTCTACTTCTGGCCCGACGCCGAGCGCGGACTCCGCGAGGCCCTGCGGGTGCTGCGTCCGGGGGGTCGGCTGGCGATCGCGCTGGAGATGACCAAGGACGCCGCGGACGAGCCCACCTGGCTGCAGCGGGTGTTCGGCGCGAAGTTCACCGAGCGGTCCGCCGGCGAGGGGCTGTCGATCGTCTCGGGCGTCGAGCTCACCGCCCTGGTCCGGGCAGCCGGCTTCGCGCAGGTGCGGTTCAGCGTCGAGCCACGGCGGTCGCTGGGCTGGCTGTGCGTCCTGGCCCGGAAGCCGGACCGGTGCTGAACCCGCGGCTGCGGCTGCGACCCCGGCTGCCCCTGCTCGGCGACGCCCCCGCCTTCCGCCAGGACCTGCTCGCCGCCCTGGCCCGCGGACGGTACGAGCAGGGCGACGTGGCGCGCTACCGGCTGGGACCGGTGGCGGTGTTCGGGGTCTCCTCGCCCGAGATCGCCGAGCAGGTGCTGACCGACAGCGAGACCTTCGGCAAGCTCGGGCCCGACAACCCGCTGCGGCTGGCGCTGGGCGACGGGTTGCTGACCCGCTCCGACCACGAGAGCTGGCTGCGCAACCGGCGGATGGTGGCCCCGATGTACCACCGCCGCCGGGTCGAGGCGATGTACGACACGATGCAGGTCTGCGTCGACGAGATGCTCACCCGCTGGTCCGACGAGCTGGCTCCGGGTGCGGTGGTCGACCTGCACGAGCAGCTGATGCACGTCACGCTGGACATCGTCAGCCGCTGCCTGTTCAGCACCCCGATGATCTCCGCGGACTCCGCGTTGCGACCCGAGTCCGTGGAGTACGCCGTGACGTACACGTTCCTGCGGTTGCAGAACCCCGTGGCCCCGCCGACCTGGGTGCCGACCCCGGCCAACCGACGCTTCGCCGCCATCATCGGCGGCCTGGACGACCTGATGGCGTCCATGATCACCGAGCGCCGGCGGGCCCTCGCGGCCGGCGAGCCGGGCCAGGAGGACCTGCTGGACATGCTGATGCGGGCCACGGACGCCGACACCGGCGCGCAGATGGACGACACCGAGCTCCGCGACGAGATCATCACCACGCTGGCGGCCGGGCACGAGACGACAGCGATCACGTTGACCTGGGCCTTCTACCTGCTCTCCACCCACCCCGCCTGGCGTCGCCGCGTGCTCGAGGAGATCGACCAGGTACTGGCCGGCCGGACCCCGACCGTGACCGACCTGCCCCGATTGCCGCTGGTGGGCCAGGTGTTCGACGAGGCGCTGCGGATGTTCCCGTCCTCCCCCACCGTCCCCCGGCAGACCCGGCGCCCCGTCCGGCTCGGCGGCCTGACCGTACCGGTGGGTTCCCGGGTCCTGATCGACGTGCACGGTCTGCACCGGAACCGGCGTCACTGGGACGATCCCGAGACCTTCGACCCGCGACGCTTCAGCCCCGAGGGCCGGGCCGGCCGCAGCCGCTGGGCGCATCTGCCGTTCGGCGGCGGTCCGCACCTCTGCGTCGGCAAGCAGTTCGCGCTGCAGGAGGCGCAGCTGCTGCTGGCCTCCGTCCTCGGCCGCTACGACGTCCGCCACCACCCCGGCTACCCGGTGGACGACCGCGCCACCATCACGCTGCGACCGCGCCACGGTCTGCACGTCGTGCTCCACCCGCGCACCCGCGCGATCCTCCCGACCGCACTCCCGAAGGTGGCCTGACCCATGTCCTCGACCCCGTCCGGTCCGGCCGCCGCGCTGGCGGTCGCGCCGTGGATGATCGGCACCCGCCACCGCCCCGGGCAGCGAGCCGGTCTCTACGAGAGCTACTACCAGCGCGGCAACCACCCGACCCGCCCGCTGGCGTTCTGGATCCGCTACACGATCTTCGCACCGGTCGGTCGCCCCGAGGCGGCCATCGGCGAGCTCTGGGCGATCTTCTTCGACGGTGAGACCGGCCGCCACGTGGTGGCCAAGGAGGAGCACCCGATCGCCGACTGCACCTTCGCCGGTGATCACCTCGCGGCCCGGATCGGGGACGCCGAGCTGACCCCCGGGCGGCTGACCGGCTCCGCCGGTGGACCGGCGGACACCGTGGCCTGGGACCTGCGCTGGTCCGGTGACCAGCCGCCGATGTTCCTGATGCCTCAGGCCAGCTACCGCCGAGCCTTCCCGGCGGCCAAGAGCCTGGTGGTCACCCCCCTGGCCCGCTACGACGGCACCCTCACCGTCAACGACCGGACCGTCGACGTCGACGGGTGGGTCGGCAGCCCGAACCACAACTGGGGCAGCCGGCACACCGATGCGTACGCCTTCGGCCCGGTCGCCGGCTTCGACGACCACCCCGACAGCTTCCTGGAGGTGGTCAGTGCGCGGGTCCGGGTCGGGCCGGTGCGACTGCCGATGATCACCTGCCTGTCGCTGCGCCACCGGGGCCGGACACACGAGCTCGTGCAACCCCTGCAGGGACTTCGGGCGCAGGCGGACTACGGCTACTTCTTCTGGCGCTTCACCCACGGCGACGACCGGATCGCGGTGACCGGGGAGCTCAGCGCCGAACCGGACGCCTTCGTGGCCCTGAACTACTACAACCCGCCCGGCGGGACCAAGCAGTGCCTGAACACCAAGATCGCGTCCTGCACGCTCACCGTCACCGACCGCGCCAGCGGTCGGGTCGACCGGCTGACCACCGACCACCGCGCGCTGTTCGAGATCCTCACCGATCACCGCGGGCACGGGATCGACGTCCGCGCGTGACCGGCCTCCGCCCCTGGGTGCTCGCCCTGCAGCGCCGGCGCTGGCCGGTGCTGACCGCGTGGCTGCTGCTGCTGGCGCTGGCCGGAGCGGGCGCCCTCGGGCTGGCAGACCGACTCAGCGGCGGCGGCTGGTACGCCGCGGACTCCGACGCCGCCCAGGCCATCGACGCCACCCGGCAGGGGTTCACCGGGCGCGGTGACACCACCATCACGCTGGTGATCCGGGACGACCGGCACACCGCCGACGAGACCGTCTTCACCACCCGGGCCGAGGACGCGTACGACCAGGTGGTGGCCCTGGACGGGCTGGAGGTGGCGTCCGCGTACGGGTGGGGGACGACGACCGGCGCAGCCCGGGACGCCTTCGTCGGCGACGACGACCGGACGACGGTGACCACCCTGGGGCTGGACCTGGCCGACGGCGACGCCCGTCGCGAGCTGCCCCACCTGCAGGCGGAGCTGGACAAGGTCTACGCCGATCAGGGTCTGCTGGTCTCCCTGGTCGGGGCGGCGTCGGTGTGGGGCGAGATCAACGTCCTCTCCGAGCACGGGCTGATGCGGGCCGAGCTGCTGGCCCTGCCGCTGCTGGTGGTGATCATGCTCGGCATCTACCGCGGGTGGGTGGCTGCGGGCCTGTCGCTGCTGGTCGCGGTGACGTCGGTGCTGTGGACCCTCGGTCTGCTGTCGGTGATCGCCCGCTACGTCGAGCTCTCCGTCTTCGTGCAGAACGCGGCCACCATGCTCGGGCTCGGGGTGGCGGTCGACTACTCGCTCTTCCTGATCGCCCGCTACCGGGAGCAGCGCCTGGCGGGCGAGACCGGCGCCACGGCGCTGGTGTCGGCCCTGCGGACCGCGGGCCACACGGTGCTGGGCTCGGGGCTGACCGTCGTGCTGGCCATGAGCACCCTGTTCCTGATCGACCTGCCGGTGATCAGGTCCCTGGCGCTGGGCGCCGTCGTCGTGGTGTCGGTCGCCATCGTGGTCAACCTGCTCGTGCTGCCGGCCCTGCTGCTGGTGCTGGGGGACCGCGTCCTGGGTGACCGTCCCTGGCCCCTGCGCGCGCGTCCCGTCCCGCGTCGCGCGCTGGTCGACCCGGTGGCGACCGCTCGCCCTCCGCGCCGGTGGAGCTGGCAGTCCTGGGCCCGCTGGGTGATGCGCCGGCCGGTCGTGTTCCTGCTGCTGGGGCTGGGGGTGATGGCGGTTCTCGCCGCCCCGGCCACCCAGCTGTCCACCTTCACCCCGGACGCCCGCATCGTGCCTCCGGGCACCACCGTGCGAACCGGCTGGGACGCGATCCGCGACGGCTTCGGCGACGGGGCGGCCTCACCGGTCAACGTGGTGGTCGAGAGCGACCGCCCGTTCACCGACCTGCCCGCCGACCGACAGCGGGCGATCCTCACCGACCTGCCCGCCGATCTCGGCGACCTGGCGGGGGTCGACTCGGTCACCTCGGCGACCACCGTCCTGGCGGCGGCCGGCGTGCCCGATCCCCAGTCCGGTGTGGATCCCGGAGCGCGGGACCAGCTGCCCACCGAGCTGGCGGACGCCGTCGGGCACTTCCTGTCCGCGGACGGCCGCACCCTGGTCGTGCAGGTCGTCCCCCAGGACACGGCGGCCAGTCCCGCCACGCTGCAGCTGCTCGACGAGGTACGGGTCCGCGCCGCCCAGCTGGACGGCGACGGCGTACGCGCCGTGGTGGGCGGTGAGACCGCCGAGGGCGTGGACGGGAACGACGCCATCCGGGCCGGTCTGCCGCTGGCCGCGGGGACGATGCTGGTCGTCATCTACACCCTGCTGCTGATCATCTTCCGCTCGGTGTTCCTGCCGCTCAAGGCGATCGCACTGAACGTCGCCTCGGTGGCCGCCACCTACGGGGTGGTGGTCACGGTCTTCCAGCACGGTCTGGGCGCCGACCTGCTCGGCTTCGAACCCACCGGGCACGTGACCAACTTCGTGCCGGTGCTGCTGCTCACCCTCTTGTTCAGCCTGAGCACCGACTACGAGGTCTTCCTGCTCAGCCGGGTGCGGGAGGAGTGGCGCAAGGGCTACGACAACACCACCTCGGTGGCCCGCGGGCTGGAGCTGACGGCTCCGCTGATCTCCGGCGCCGCGATCTTGATGATCACCGTCTTCTCGGCCTTCGCCCTGGCCAGCGTCCTGCCGGTGCAGGAGCTCGGTCTGGGGATGGCGTTCGCCATCGCCATCGACGCCACCCTGGTGCGCCTGGTGCTGGTGCCCGCCTCGATGCGGCTGATGGGTCGCTGGAACTGGTGGCACCCCCGGTCGTCCCGCCCGGTCGACGCACCCCCGCCGGAGTCGGATGTTCCTGTTGATCATGAGAATTCCCTGTCTGGACGTACTTCTGACCGGATCCGCGTCTCCTGATCTTCGAGGGCGATCGGTTCGCTCGACCGTAGTCCGAGTGAGTCGACGACAGGAGATCACCGTGGATGCCAAGAACACCTTCGAGACACCGACCACCGCCCGCCTGGCCCGTCTGGAGTGGCTGGGCTTCCTGCTGGTGGCAGCGACCCTCACCGTGGCGCACTGGTCGGCGATCGACTGGTGGCTGTTCGTGGGTCTGTTCGTGATCATCGACGTGATCGGCTACCTGCCCGGCATGATCGCGCACCGGCGCAGCCGGGACGGCTCCGTCGCGCGGGTCTACTACCTGCTCTACAACACCATGCACTGCCTGTTCACCTGGACGGTGATCTTGACGGTGGCGACCCTGGTGGTCGGGTGGCAGTGGGCCATGCTCGCGGTGCCGCTGCACCTGCTCGGCGACCGCGCGCTGTTCGGCAACTCGCTCAAGGCGCTCGGCGTCCCGTTCGAGCCCCAGCTCCATCCCGACTTCGCCACCTTCCGGGCCCGCTACGCCGCGGGGCCCGCTCCCTGGCGGCCGGTGCCGGACACGGCCCCCGCGGCCGAGGAGCAGACGGTGGTGGCCGGCCGTGGTTGAGCTCGCCCCGACCCCGAGCGCGGAACCGATCGCGAGCGCGGCGGGCAGCCGGGCGGAGCACCTGGCCCGCTACGCCGACGACCCCAGCGCGATCCTGGCGGTGGACGACGAGACCGTCGCCTTCCGCTCCCCCGGCCTCGACGGCTTCCTCGCCTTCCGCCGCCACGGTCGCTGGCTGCTGCAGATCGGTGGGGCGTACGCCGCGCCCGGCGACCGGCTGCCCCTGCTCCGTGCCTTCCACGCTCACGCCGCCGACCTACGGTGCCGGGTGCTGGGTGTCCAGCTGCAGGAGCGGGACGCCCGGGACGCCTGGCAGCTGGGCTCGACGGTCAACCAGCTCGGGGCCTCATACGCGCTGCCGCTGGACACCTTCACCCTGCGCGGCCGGCACTTCATGCAGCTGCGCAACAAGATCTCCCGCGCCCGGCGGGCCGGCGTGGTCGTCGAGCACACCACGTACGCCGCGTTGTCCGACACCGATCGCACCGCCCTGGCGGCCCTCGACCGGCAGTGGCTGGCCGGCAAGCACGCCAAACCCCTGCGGTTCATGGTGGGACGTCTCGGCGGTCAGGGAGAGGACCTGCGGCGGCTGGTGCTCGGTCGTCTCGACGGTCGACCGGTCGGCTACCTGAGCCTCAGCCCGGTGTTCGGTTCGCGCCCGGGCTGGCTGCACGACCTCAGCCGCCGGGCGGTGAGCGCGCCGCCGGGCGTGATGGAGCTGCTGGTGGCCGACAGCCTCGAGGTGCTGGCCGCGCAGGGCGATCCCTGGTGGCACTTCGGCTTCACCCCGTTCTCCGGTCTCGACCCGGCGGTCGAGCTGCCCGGCGCGAGCCCCACGGTGGGCCGGCTGATCCGCCTGCTCGGCGAGCACGGTCAGCGGATCTACCCCTCCGCCAGCCAGGTCGACTACAAGCGCAAGTGGGGCGACCTCCAGGTGCTGCCCGACTACCTCGCCTTCTCGGGTCGCCCGAGCGTGGCGGGGATCGCCGCTCTGATCCGGACCGCCAACCTCCTCTGACCCTCCCCACCAACCCGCACCTCAGGAGCGAGCCATGCACGACGAACGCAGCGTCCTCGACCGGTTGATGCCCGGCCTGGACGACAAGCTCACCGGGGCCGACCGGCTGGAGCTGGAGTCCCCCCGCTCGCCCGGACTGGACGCGTTCCGGGCCGCCGACGGGCCCGGTCTGCTGGTCCCGACCGCGTCCGGCGGTCTGGGTGCCACGGCCCGGGAGGCAGTCGCCGTCCAGTACGCCGTCGGCTCCCGGTCGGGCTCGCTCGCGGTCGGCACGACCATGCACCACTTCTCGATGGCCAGCCTGATCGCCCTCGGCCGGGCCAGCGAGACCGGTCTGGAGGCCGTGCTGGTGGAGGCGGTGGCCACCCAGCGGCACCTGCTCGCCTCCGGTTTCGCCGAGGGCCGTCCGGGCTCGGGCATCCTCAGCCCGATGATGACGGCCCGTCCGGTGGACGGCGGTCTGCTGGTGAGCGGGGCCAAGCGGCCGTGCTCGCTGGCTCGCTCGATGACCATGCTGACCGCCAGCGTCGAGGTCCGGACCCCGGGCGAGGACCAGTCCCAGCTCGCGGTGGTCCTGGTGCCGGCGGCGGCCGAGGGCGTGCGGATCGAGGACTTCTGGACCTCCCCGGTGCTCGCCGGCGCCGAGAGCGACGCCGTGGTCCTCTCCGACGTGCTGGTGCCCGACGCCCTGGTCGTCCGCACCTCGATGGTCCCGGGCGGCGCCCTGGACGCCACCCACCGGCTCGGGTTCATCTGGTTCGAGCTGCTGATGACGGCCTCGTACGCCGGCATCGCCGCCGGCCTGGTGGAGGAGGCGATGGCGCGACCCCACACCCCGACCGGGGAGGTGGTGCGGGTCTGGGCCCAGCTGCGGACCACGCTGGCGGCGCTCGGCTCCGTGGCGGACGCCCTGGACGCCGGCCGGCAGGACGAGCCGCTGCTGGGCGAGGTGCTGCTGGTCCGCTACCAGCTGCAGGACGCCCTTCCCCGGCTCGGCGCGGTGTGCGCGGAGGCGCTCGGCGGGATGGCCTTCATCCGGTCGGTCGACCTGGCCCACCGGCTGGCCAGCCTGCACTGCCTGGCCTTCCATCCCCCGTCCCGGCACCGCGCGGCGGACGCGCTGCGCGGTCTGCACGACGGCACCACGCTGACCTTCGACTGACCCTCCGCCCGCTCACCCTCCGAGGAAGACCATGGCCACCCACCACGACCGTCCCGCGATCCTGCTGACCGGCGCCAGCGGCGTGCTGGGCTCGGTGATCGCCGCCGAGCTCGCCCCCGTCGCGGACCTGACCTGCCTGACCCGGCGCCGCCCGGTGGCCCTCACCAGCGCGCGCTCGGTGGCCGGCGACCTCGGTCTCCCGCTGCTGGGCCTGACGCCGACGGCGCACGGCGAGCTGGCCCGACGGGTCGACATCGTGCTGCACTGCGGGGCGCGGACGGCCTTCTCCACCGACGGGGACGCCTCGGACCAGGTGAACCGGGACGGCACCGCCCGGATCCTCGACCTGGCTGCGGCCGCCGGGGCCGCGGTGGTGCACGTCAGCACGGCCTTCGTGGACCGTGCCGCCGAGTTCACGCCGGGCCCGGCGGAGGTCCGGCCGGAGGCACTGCGGGTGCGCAGCCCCGAGTTCTACCTGCGCTCCAAGATCGCCGCCGAGCAGGCGGTGGTCAGCAGCGGGCTCCCCTACGCGATCGTGCGGCCCTCGGTGCTGATCGGGGACTCCGTCACGGGCGCGATCACCCAGTTCCAGGGCTGGCACCAGATGTGTGCCGGGATCATCAGCGGGCAGCTGCCCTTCCTGCCGGCCGACGGAGCGGCACTGGCCGACTTCGTGCCGGTCGACCGGGCGGCGCGTGCGGTCACCGCCCTCACCCTGGCCCTGGCCGAGGGGAGGCTGGAGAACGGCAGCGCCTGGTGGCTGACCGCCGGTCCGGCCGCCCTCAGCATCACGGCGACCATCGACGCCTGCCTCGAGATCGCCGCGGACCGGGGACTGTCCCCCGACCGGCCCCGCACGCTGCCCCGCGAGATGGTCGAGCGGCTGGTGCTGCCGGCCTTCGGGCAGAGCGCCCCGCCCCGCCTGCTCCGGCAGATGCTCGAGGGGATGGAGCTGATGCGGCTGTTCGGCTCCGAGCACTGCTTCCCGCGGCGCTGGCCGACCGAGCTCGGGCTGGACGGTCCCGACCGGGCCGGGCTGACCGCGGCCGCGTACACCTCCCTGGACTTCCTGGCCGACGGTCTGGACCTGGGTCGTCGGGTGGAGGTGGCGTGACCATGACCGAGGCTCCTCTCCTCGACACCGGGCCGCTGGTCGACACCGGCCACCTGATCGACACCTACCGCCGACACCTCAGTCGAGGCCGGGCCCTGTTCGGCCAGGTGACCGGCGGGCTCACCGAGGTCGCCTCCGAGGGCGCCTGGGTGATCACCTCCGACGGGCGACGGCTGCTGGACTGCGGCGGCTACGGCGTCTTCCTGCACGGTCACCGTCATCCCCGGGTGGTGGCGGCGGTCCGCGACCAGCTCGACCGCCACCCGCTGGCCACCCGGGTGCTGCTGGAGCCGGTCACGGCCGCGGCGGCCGCCGCGCTCAGTGCGGTCGCCCCGGGCGACCTGCCGCACGTCCACTTCGTCAACTCCGGCGCCGAGGCCACCGAGACCGCGCTCAAGCTGGCCCGGGCGCTCGGGCACCGCTCGGTGATCGCCACCCACGGCGGCTTCCACGGCAAGACCCTGGGGGCACTGAGCGTCACCGCCAACCCCACCTACCGCGACCCCTTCCTGCCCCTGCTGCCGGTCGAGCACGTGCCCTACGGCGACCTGGCCGCCCTCACCCAGGCGGTCGAGCGGCACGGACGCGAGGGCTGCGTGGTGGTCGAGCCCGTCCAGGGGGAGGCCGGCGTGGTGCTGCCGCCCACCGGTTACCTGGCCGCGGTCGAGGCGGTCTGCCGCCGGCACGGCGCGCTGTTCGTGGTCGACGAGATCCAGACCGGCCTGGGCCGGACCGGACGCTGGTGGGGCGGCGACCACGACGGGCTCACCCCCGATCTGGTCCTGGTGGGCAAGGGACTCAGCGGCGGGGTGGTGCCGGTCGCCGCGGTGCTGGCCAGCGACCTGGCGTACGCGCCGTTCGACGCCGATCCGTTCCTGCACAGCTCGACCTTCGCCGGCTCCCCGTTGGCCTGTGCCGCCGCCCGGGCGGCGGTCGAGACCATCGAGGCCGAGGGGCTGGTCGAGCGCGCCGCGCAGATCGGCGCCCGGCTGCTGGAGGCGCTCCGGTCGGTGCTGACCGACCGGCTCGGGGAGCTGGTCGTCGAGGTCCGCGGCCGCGGCCTGCTGATCGGTGTGGAGCTCGACCACCCGGGGGTGGTGGGCGAGCTCGTGCTGGAGCTGCTGCACGAGGGCGTGCTGGTCAGCACCTCGCTGAACGAGCACCGGGTGCTGCGGTTCACGCCTCCGGCCGTCCTCACCACCGCCGACGAGTCGTACGCCGTCGCCGCCGTCGACCGCGCGGCCCGCACCGTCGCGGTGCGGCTGGGCGTGGCGGCGGGAGGACCGCGCCCGGCGGGACCGGGGGCGACACGAGCCCGCACCGACCCGGGCGATCTGGCCACAGGGGAACTGACCACGACAGGGGGACGTCCATGAGCATCACGGTCCGGGTGGAGGGGTGGAGCGAGGTCGAACCGACCGAGGCCTTCGGTCGCCTCGCCGACTACGAGCGGTACCCGGAGCAGACGCCGAGCGTACGCAGCGTCGAGATCGTCCACCGCGACGGTGAGCAGCTGTCGCTGTGGCGGGTCGACTTCCGGGGCGGTGTCCTGTGCTGGACCGAGCGCGACACCGTCGACGCCGAGCAGCTGCGGTTGGACTTCGAGCAGGTGGACGGCGACCTGGAGCTGTTCGCCGGTGGCTGGCAGGTGGTGCCCGCCGTCGGACCCGGTGGCCGTCACGGGTCGCTGATGGTCTTCGTCGCCGACCTCGACCTGGGCATCCCGTCGCTCGCCCCCCTGGTCGACCCGATCGCCGCGTCCGCGCTGCGGGCCAACATGACCGCGGTGCTGACCGGTCTCTTCGCCGACGCCGAGATCCTGGAGCCCCAGACCGCCCGGGCGCTGTCGTGACCGGAGCGGTCGGAGCCGAGGAGACGGTGGTCGCGGCCTCCACGCCGGTCCCCGACTGCCGACCGCTCTACCGCTCGCTGGCCGCGTCGGTGAGTGTGATCACCGCCGCGGGGGAGGCCGGTCCGGTGGGGATGACGGCCAGCTCGGTCACCGCGGTCTCGCTGACTCCCCCGTTGCTGTCGGTCACCCTGGCCCCGGGTTCGGCCACGCTGGCGGCCATCGAGCGCACCGGGCGCTTCGCGGTGAACCTCCTCGGCGAGGAGCACCAGGCCGTCGCCGACCGGTTCGCCGGTCGACGCCCGGCCTGGGCCCGCTTCGCCGGGGTGGCGCGGCGGGACGAGGGGCTGCCGCTGCTCACCGACGCGATCGCCTGGGCAGGCTGCGACCTGGAGTGGCTGCGCGGTTGTGGTGACCGGGTGCTGGTGCTCGGCCGGATCGGCCGCTGCGAGGTGCGCGGTGGCGCCCCGCTGCTCTGGCACGCCTCGGCCTACCACGGTCTGCACCCGGCCCCCGCCGGCGTCGGCCGCTGATGACGACCCCGGTCGATCTCCTGGTCGGGGTGCCGGAGGACGACCGGTCGCTGGCCCGGGCGGCGCTGCGGCTGCTGGACCGGTCGCCGGCGGAGATCGGCGTGCACAGCCGGCGGATGATCGTCCTCGCCCGGCAGCTGGCCGGGGAGCGACCGGTCGATCAGGGGCTGCTGGTCGCGGCCTGCGCGGTGCACGATCTCGGCCTGCTGCCCGCCACCGGACCGCCACACCGGCCGCGGCGGTTCCCCCTGCGGTCGGCGGCGGTGCTGGAGGAGCTGGCCGAGCAGCACGCGGTCGACCCGGCTCGGGCGCGGCCCTGGTCGCTGGCGGTGGCCGGCCACCTGCGTTGGCGCGGGAGCGTCGGCGAGCCGTACGAGGTCACCCTGCTGCGGCGGGCGGCCTGGCTGGACGCCACCGGGATCGGGCGCCCGGAGGACCGTCGGCTGCTGACCACCCTCGACCTGCCGGCCCGGACGGCAGCCGGGAACCTCCGCCTGCTGGCCCGGGTCGCGCGGGTCTGCACCGCGGACCTGGTCCGCTGAGCCCGGCGCCGTCCGGCCGAGTCGTGGCTAGACCACGCAGAACTCGTTGCCCTCGGGATCGGTCATGATCACGTGGTCGAGGTTGCCGTCCTGCTCGACCTCCCGCAGCACCGACGCCCCGGCGGCCGTGAGCTTGTCCACCACCTTCTCGATCCGCGAGCGGCGCTTCTTGGCCGACTGGTGGCGACCTCCGCCGACCTTGAGGTCCAGGTGGACCCGGTTCTTCACCGTCTTGGCCTCGGGGACCTTGAGGAACGAGAGCGTGGGTCCCTGACCGGCCGGGTCGGACAGGTACGCGGCGTCGTTCCACTCCTTCTTCGGCACCCCGAGGTCCTTGAGCCAGGCGTTCCAGGTCTCGAACCCGTCCGGCGGGTCCGCCTCGACGTAGCCGAGGGCGTCGGCCCAGAACGCCGCGAGTCTGGGGGGATCCGACGCGTCGATCGTGAGGCCCCACGAGGTGTGCATGCGGACAACCCTGCCATGACGGCTCAGTCGACGGCGACCAACACGTCGTCCAGCAGAGTCCGCAGCGCCGGATTGCCCGACTGCCGCAGCCAGAGGAGGTGCAGCTCGACCGGAGCCCGCGGCACCCCGGCGATCGGCCGGTGGGTGACGCCCTCGATCCCGAGCCGGGCGGCGGACTCCGGCACGAAGGCGATCCCCCGGCCGGCGGCCACCAGCCAGAGCATGGTGAGCACCTGGCTGACCGAGTGCACCACGTTCTGCTCGGCGATCGGGATCAGCCGGACGACCAGGTCGTAGAAGTAGCGGGCCCGGGTCGGGGCGTGCATGATCAGCGGCTCGTTGGCCAGGTCGTCGGCTCGCACCGGCCCGCTCGTCGAGGCCAGCCGGTGGGACGTCGGCAGCGCCACCAGCAGGGCCTCGCGGTGCAGCACCCGGGAGGCGAAGGCCGTGGTGTCGAAGGGCGGACGGGCCAGGCCCAGGTCCAGGTCGCCGGTGAGCAGCCCGTCGATCTGGTCCCGGGTGACCAGCTCGTGCAGGTCCAGGTCGATCTCCGGGTGCGCCGCACCGACCCGGTTGAGCAGCGACGGCAGCACCCCGAACGCCGCGGTGGCGGTGAACCCGATCCGCACCGTGCCGGCCGAGCCGGCATGGATCCGGCGGACGTGGTCGAGGGCCCCGTCGGCCAGGCCGAGCAGCCGGCGGGCCTCGGTCAGGAACGCCGCCCCCGCCGTGGTCAGCTCGACCGACCGGTTGTCCCGCTGCAGCAGCTGGACCCCGACCGACCTCTCCAGCTTCTGGATCTGGCGACTGAGGGGCGGCTGGGTCATCCGCAGCCGCTCGGCCGCGCGTCCGAAGTGCAGCTCCTCGGCCACGGCGACGAAGCCGCGCAGCTGGTCCAGAGTGAACATGATGCTCTCACGGTATCAATCGATCCAGAAGAAGTGTTGGACGAGAATCGCTGGCCTTCCTAGGCTGACGGGCATCCACCGACCGATCCCAGGAGCATGCGCCGTGACCGCCTTCAGCCCCACCGACCTCGCGAAGCAGCTCGGCTCCGGCCTGCTCTCCTTCCCGGTCACCCACTTCACCGCCGACCTCGCGTTCGACGAGACCGCGTACCGGCAGAACATCGGCTGGCTGTCGGGTTTCGCCGCCTCCGGTCTGTTCGCCGCCGGCGGCACCGGGGAGTTCTTCTCCCTCGGTCTGGCCGAGGTGGAGCAGGTGGTCGCCGCCGCGGTGCAGGAGACCCCGGACGACCTGCCGGTGATCGCGCCGGCCGGCTACGGCACCACCATGGCCGTCGAGCTGGCCCGGTCCGCCGAGCGCGCCGGCGCCGACGGCATCCTGCTGCTGCCGCACTACCTGTCCGAGGCCGGCCAGCGCGGCCTGGAGGACCACGTGCGGGCGGTCTGCCGCTCCACCGATCTGGGCGTGATCATCTACAACCGGGCCAACGCCCGCTACGACGCCGACACCGTCGAGCGGCTGGCCGCCGACTGCCCGAACCTGATCGGCTTCAAGGACGGCGTCGGCGACATCGAGCAGATGACCCGGATCTACTCCCGCCTGGGTGACCGGCTGCTCTACGTCGGCGGTCTCCCCACCGCCGAGCTGTACGCGCTGCCGTACCTCTCCCTGGGTCTGACCACCTACTCCTCGGCCATCTTCAACTTCCTGCCGGCCTGGGCGCTGGACTTCTACGACGCGGTGCGCCGCGGCGACAGCCGGCACGTGTTCGCCGCGCTGAACGACTTCGTCATCCCCTACTGCGACCTGCGCAACCGGACCGCCGGCTACGCCGTCAGCATCGTCAAGGCCGGCATGCGGGTGATCGGCCGTCCGGCCGGGCCCGTCCGCTCCCCGCTGACCGACCTGAGCGAGGCCGAGGTGGCCGAGCTCTCCGCTCTCGTGGCCCGGGTCGCATGACCGCCACCAGCACCGAGCGCGTCCGCACCAGCGCGTTGTCGGCGCCGAACGCCACCCAGCTCGCGGCGGCGGCCGGCGACTCGACCGTGGACCGGATCGCCCACCTGAAGCTGTCCTCGATCACCCTGCCGCTGGCCACCCCGATCAGCGACGCCAAGGTGCTCACCGGGCGGCAGAAGCCGATGACCGAGGTCGCCTTCCTGTTCGTGGAGGTGACCACCCGGAACGGGAACACCGGGATCGGCTTCTCCTACTCCAAGCGGGCCGGCGGGCCGGGTCAGTTCGCCCACGCCCGCGAGATCGCCGACGTGGCCCTCGGTGAGGACCCGAGCGACATCGGGAAGCTCTGGACCAAGCTGTGCTGGGCCGGCGCCTCCGTGGGCCGGAGCGGTCTGGCCACGCAGGCCATCGCCGCCTTCGACATCGCGCTGTGGGACCTCAAGGCCAAGCGCGCCGGCCTGCCGCTGGCCAAGCTGCTCGGCTCGCACCGCGACTCCGTGCGCACCTACAACACGTCCGGCGGGTTCCTGCACACGCCGATCGAGCAGGTGCTGGAGAACGCCGCCGCGTCCC
>JBMDXL010000514.1:0-2320 GCA_048594465.1 Microlunatus sp.
GTGGTCGTCGAGCTGTGCTGCGGGGTGGCGGCCGTGAGCGCCGTCCTGCTGGCCACGGGCCGGGTCGCCGAGCTGTATGCCGCCGACATCGACCCGGTGGCGGTCGGCTACGCGCGGCGCAACCTCACCGAGCCCGGCTTCGCCCCGACCGGTGTGGCGCTGGTCGGCGACCTGTACGGCCCGCTCCGGGCCCGACTCCGGGGACGGGTCGACCTGCTGGTGGCCAACGCGCCGTACGTTCCCACCGACGCCATCGCCCTGATGCCGCGGGAGGCACGGGACCACGAGCCCGTGGTGGCGCTCGACGGGGGCCACGACGGTGTCGACGTCCAGCGGCGGATCATCGCCGACGCCGCGGCCTGGCTCCGCCCGGGCGGTTCCCTGCTGATCGAGACCGGCCGGGAGCAGTCGGCGATCACGGCGGGGGAGATGCGCACCGTCGGGCTGGTCGTCGAGGTGGTGGCCGACGACGAGCGCGACGCCACCGTCGTGGTGGGCACCCGCCCCGTGCTCGGATCCGCAGCGCCATCACACTGGCCGGCCACCACAAACGGCGCCAAAATGGCGCCATGACCCGGCTCCGCTGCGACATCGAGGTGCTGTCGTGATCGGTGCGACGGATCAGCGTCTGCGTGACCTGACCCTGCTGCGCCGGGTGCGCGACCGCATCGACCGGGAGTACGCCCAGCCTCTGGACGTCGAGGCCCTGGCCCGCGGGGTCCACCTGTCGGCCGGACACCTCACCCGCCAGTTCACCCTGACCTACGGCGAACCCCCGTACAGCTATCTGCTGACCCGGCGGATCGAGCGAGCCATGGCGCTGCTGCGGCGCGGCGACCTCAGTGTGACGGAGGTCTGCTTCACGGTCGGGTGCTCGTCGCTGGGCTCCTTCACCACCCGGTTCACCGAGCTGGTCGGGGTCTCACCCGGGGCGTACCGGCGGCAGCAGCGGCCCGCCGCCGCCGGGATCCCGTCCTGCGTGGAGAAGCAGGTGACCCGACCGATCAGGAATCGAGAAGTCCGACCCGCTCCGTCGGCGCTAGCGTGACCGTCATGGACGTCACCATCCACTCCAGCTACCTGCCGCACGACGACCCGGAGGCCGCCCTCGCCTTCTACCGCGACGTCCTCGGCTTCGAGGTCCGGCTGGATGTCGGCTACGAGGGGATGCGCTGGCTCACCGTCGGTCCGGTCGGCCAGCCCGGCACCGCCGTCGTGCTGCACCCCCCGGCCGTCGATCCCGGGATCACCGACCAGGAGCGTCAGATGATCAAGGAGATGATGGCCAAGGGCACGTACGCGGGACTCAACCTGGCCACCCCCGACCTGGAGGCCACCTTCGACCGCCTGCAGGCCAGCGGCGTCGAGATCGTCCAGGAGCCGATCGACCAGCCGTACGGTGTTCGCGACTGCGCCGTCCGGGATCCCGCGGGCAACCTGCTCCGCATCCAGCAGACCCCGCGCACCTGATGGCCCGGCGGAAGGCCGAGGGCACCGCGGGGCCGCGGGGGAGTCGTGGCCACGACCGGATCCGGGTGGTGGGCGCCCGGGTCAACAGCCTCAAGGACGTCAGCGTCGAGATCACCAAGCGCGAGCTGACGGTGTTCACCGGGGTGTCCGGGTCGGGCAAGAGCTCGCTGGTCTTCGGCACCATCGCTGCGGAGTCCCAGCGGCTGATCAACGAGACCTACAGCGCCTTCGTCCAGGGGTTCATGCCGACCCAGGCGCGACCCGACGTCGACGTGCTCGAGGGTCTCACCACGGCGATCATCGTCGACCAGGAGCGGATGGGCACCGACCCGCGGTCGACGGTCGGGACCGCCACCGACACCAACGCCCTGCTGCGGATCCTGTTCAGCCGCCTGGGCCAACCGCACATCGGCTCGCCCCAGGCGTACGCGTTCAACGTGGCTTCGATCAGCGGCGCCGGGGCGGTGACCACCCGCCGGGCCGGGCAGACGGTCCGGGAACGGCGCAGCTTCAGCATCACCGGCGGCATGTGCCCGCGGTGCGAGGGCCGCGGCTCGATCACCGACATCGACCTGACCGCGCTCTACGACGAGAACCTGTCGCTGAACGAGGGCGCCCTGACCATCCCCGGCTACAGCATGGAGGGCTGGTACGGCCGGATCTTGCGCGGCTGCGGCTTCTTCGACGCGGACAAGCCGATCCGCCGCTACACCAGGCGGGAGCGGCAGGACCTGCTGTACAAGGAGCCGACCAAGATCAAGGTCGACGGGATCAACCTGACCTACGCCGGACTCATCCCGTCCATCCAGAAGTCCATCCTGAGCAAGGACGTCGACGCCCTGCAGCCGCA
>JBMDXL010000515.1:0-6821 GCA_048594465.1 Microlunatus sp.
TGCGACGTCTGCTTGGTGACCACGTGGACGTCCTGGTCCTGGGCCGGGGACGGGTCCAGGATCTTCAGGTCCGAGCCCACAGCACCCGGCAGAGCCGCGCTGATCTCGGCCTCGGTGGTCGCGGTCGCGGCGGCGTCCAAGTAGAGCAGGAGGTTGCCCGTGTACTCCGGGACCACCGAGATCGAGTCGTCCTGCAGCGCCTTCAGGTAGACCTCGCGGGAGCCGATGCCCGCCTTGGTGGTGGCCTCGCCGCCCTTCGCCCGGATCGCCTGCGCGTACAGCTCACCGAGGATCTGGCTCTCGGTGAAGTCGGCGGACCCGACGACGATCGTGCCGGTCGAGCCACCACCGGTCGTGCCGGCCGAGGGCTCCGCCAGCGGGTCGGAGTTGATCCCGCAGGCGGCCAGGGCCAGGGCGGCCACCCCGACGCCGGCGGCCGCGAGGGTCCGCCGACCGCGGCGGAGGATCGTGGGGGTAGCGGTCATGATGGTGCACTCCGTCTCCGACGCCGCCTCGCGGCGTCGATGGGTACCGGTCCGAGGTCGGCTCCCAGGCTAGGCGGCGGCGCTGACAGCCCTGGTGCGGGACCGCCCCGGGTGGCTGCGGCGAGCCGCCGACCAGCCGATCAGTCCGAGCAGCAGGTCCAGCAGGATGGCCAGGGCCGCCACCAGGACCGCGCCGGCGAACATCTCGGAGTAGTTGGCCGTGGCCTGGCCGCTGATCAGCAGACGACCGAGCCCGCCGGAGGAGACGAAGGCCGCGATGGTCGCGGTGGCCACGACCTGCAGCGTCGCGCTCCGCAGTCCGGAGATGACCAGCGGCAGCGCGAGGGGCCACTCCACCTTGCCGACGACCTGGTTGCCGGTCATGCCCAGCGCCCGCGCGGCGTGGACCGCCTCGGGATCGGCGCCGCTGACCCCGGCCGCGGTGGCGGTCAGGATCGGCGGCAGCGCCAGGATGGCCAGGACGCCGATCACCGGACCGATACCGGTGTCGAGCAGCGTCACCACCAGCACCAGCAGCCCGAGGCTCGGGACGGCCCGGGCCGCGTTGCTGAGTCCGATGCCGACGAACCGCCCGTGCCCGGTGTGCCCGATCAGGATGCCCAGCGGGATGCCGACCACGGCGGCCGCCAGCACGGCGAGCACCGTGTAGAGCAGGTGCTGGCCGAGCAGGATGAAGATGCCGGCGTCGGGGTTGGTCCAGTTGGCCGGATCCAGCAGGTACTCCCAGATCATGCGGTCCTCCGTCCCCGGGCCCAGGGCAGCGCGCCCCGTTGGATGAGCAGGATGATCGAGTCGGCCACCAGCGCCAGCAGCAGGCTGAGCACCAGACCGACCAGGATCGGGGTCAGGAAGGCGCTGTTGAGACCGCGGGTGAACAGCTCACCGAGAGCGCCGGTGCCGATCACCGCACCCACGCTGACCAGGGCGATGTTGGACACGGTGACCACGCGCAGCCCGGCGAAGATCACCGGCATGGCCAGCGGCAGCTCCACCCGGAAGAGCCGGCGCAACCGGCCGTAGCCGACGGCCGAGGCGGAGGCGTTCACCGCGTCCGGCACCGAGCGCAGTCCGTCGACGACGCTGCGGACGAGCAGGGCCACCGAGTAGACGGTCAGGGCGGCGGCGATGTTGACCGGGTTCAGGATCTTGGTCCCGAGCAGCACCGGCATCACCACGAACAGCGCCAGCGACGGGATCGAGTAGATGACCCCGAGCAGGGCGAGCAGCACGTTGGCGAAGCGACCCGTCCGGAAGACCAGGTAGCCCAGGGGGATCGACAGGACCACCGCGGCCAGCACCGGCACGATGGCCAGGACCACGTGCTGCCCGAGCAGCTGGGCGATGTTGCCCAGGTTGCGCTGGATCCAGACCCAGTCGATCATCGGGGCCACCCGCGCTCGTGGTCGTCCGACGTCGGCCGGTCGTCCGCCGCTGACGGGTCGTCGGCCCAGGCCGGTGGCTGATCGGCAGCGGGGGCGGGAGCGGGAGCAGGGTCCTCGGCCGGACCGTGGGCGCCGGTGTGACTGTCGTCGAACTGACTGTCGTCTGCGTGGTCGCCGGTCGGGCCGGTGTCCGAGGGATCCGCCCCGGCCGGGGTCAACGGCCTGTCGAAGGGATCGCTGCTCGCCTCCACGGTCCGGTCGTCCCAGCGGTCGCCCGCCGTCGCCCGGGGGTCGGGACCCGCGGCCACGGAGTCCTCGTGCGTGAGCTGCTGGTCGTACGCGGTGCCGAACGACTCGTCCCCGGCCGGGGGCACCTCGCTGCCGTAGGGTGCCTCGCCGGCGGCCCCGGCAGCGGAGTCACCGCTCGTCTCGTCCTGACCGGTCGGCCCGTGCTCGTCCGGGGAGATCGGGCGCTGCTCGTCCGCGGGCGAACGTACGGGATCATCGGAGGTCGCCGGGTCGTCGGACGTCGCCGGCTCGTCGGAGGTCGTGGGAGTCTCGTCGTCGAACGGCGGGATACCGTCGTCCACCGGTCCACCGGGCGCCCAGGCGGCCCCCTCGACCGACTCGCCCTCGCGGTCCGGCCCGTCCGACTGGTCCTCACTGTCCACCCAGGGCGCGGAGATCCGGGTGGCGTCCGGGTCCTCCTCCGGAACCGCTGTCGACCCGTCGGTGCCAGCCACGGCACCCACGGTGCCCACGGCAGCGACCGGGGGGACGCCGCGGACGGAGGTGGCGTCCGGGTCCTCGGAGCCGGTCGGACCGCCCACGGTCGTCGGATCGGCACCATCGGTCGGAGTCTGCGTCCGGCGCTCGTCCTGGGCCCGGACCGCGATCGACTCGGCGATCTGCGCCCGGGTCTGGGTGACCTGCCGCAGGATCATGTCGGCGTCGACCACCCCGGCGTAGCGGTGCGACTCGCCGGTGACCGCGACGGCCAGTCCGACCGGGGACGTGAGTGCGGCGTCCAGGGCCGCCCGCAGCGAGTCGGTCTCGGGATCGAAGGTCGCCCCCAGCGCGAGCATGGAGCCCGGCCGGGACGGGTCGGACCAGCCGACCGGACGCGCGTCGCCGTCGACCACCAGCACGGGGTCGTCCCCGCCGGTGTAGCCGGCCTCGCGGACGACCTGGACACCGCCCAGGCTCAGCCCCGACGCGGGCTGGAAGGACAGCGACCGGTAGCCCCGGTCGCGGCCGACGAAGCCCTCGACGAAGGAGTCGGCCGGCTCGTCGAGCAGCTGCTGGGGCGTCCCGACCTGCGCCAGCCGGCCGCCGACCCGGAGGATCGCCACCTGGTCACCGAGCTTGATCGCCTCGTCGATGTCGTGGGTGATCATGATGATCGTCTTGCTGAGGTCCCGCTGCAGGTTGAGGAAGAACTCGTGCAGCTCGCCCCGGACCACCGGGTCGACGGCCGAGAAGGGCTCGTCCATCAGCAGCACCAGCGGGTCGGCCGCCAGCGCCCGGGCCACCCCGACGCGCTGCTGCTGACCACCGGACAGCTGGGCCGGGTAGCGGTTGCCGAGCGGGCGGTCCAGCCCCACGCTGCCGAGCAGCTCGAGTGCGCGCTTGCGGGACTTCTGCTTGTCCCAGCGCTGCAGGTCGGGGACGGTCGCGATGTTCTCCAGCACCGTGCGGTGCGGGAACAGACCGCCGCTCTGGATCACGTAGCCCATCTGCCGCCGCAGGGCGGTCTTGCGGCGCGCCTTGATCGGCTTGCCGTCCCAGCTGATCTTGCCCTTGGACGGCTCGAGCATCCGGTTGACCATCCGGAGGGTGGTCGTCTTGCCACAGCCCGAGGGCCCGACGATCACGGTGATCTGACCCGAGGGCACCGTCAGGTTCAGGTCGTCGACCGCCGTTGTCCCGTCCCGGAAGGTCTTGGAGACTGACTCGAACTGGATCACACGAAACCTCTGCTGCCTCGACGTGGTAGGCCTCGACGCTCCGTGCGGGTCGGGCCACGACCGGTCGTCGCCCGCGCCGCCGACCACGTTCGACCCTAAGCGCCGTACCGAGGGCGTCCGGGTAGGCGCTGCGGCGTGGCCCCACCTTCTCCGCGTCGCCGCCGTCCACGACATCACCGACCCTTGCTTTTGACGTCACTATGGCGTCATGATGACGTCATGGATCTCTCGCCCTATCTGGACACCGTACGAGAAGGGGTCACGACCGCCGCCGCGCTCGGCGACGACGCGACCCGCCGCACCGCGGAGCGACTCGGCGGCGCCGTCGAGGCCAGCACCCGGCTCGCCCTGATCCGCGCGCTCGCCGACGCCGCTGCGCAGATCAGCGCGGAGACCGCGCCGACGTCGGTGGAGCTGCGGATGAGTGGCCCCGACCCCGAGCTGGTGGTGGTGATACCCGCGCCGAGCCCGGAGCCGACGCTGCTGCTCCCCGACGGTCCCGCCCGGCCCGACGACCCCTCGGCGGACGACCCGCTCGTCGAACCGGCGGAGACCGACGAGGACGAGCCGGTGGCCCGGATCAGTCTGCGGCTGCCCGCCTCGGTCAAGTCCCGGGTCGACGAGAAGGCCGACCGCGACGGCATCTCCACCAACGCCTGGCTGCTGCGGGCGGTGATGGACGCTCTGGACGAGCGACCTGCCGCGCCCCCACCACCCCCCGCTCCCCTGGCCCCGCCGACCGAGAGCGGGCCGTTCGGTCCGTACGGGGTGTTCGGACCCAACGGGCCCTTCGGCGCCGGCGGCTTCTTCGGGGGACGGGGCCGTCGTCCCGGGGACCTGCCCGACCCCGAGCCCGGCCGCCGGGGCTCGGTGCAGGGCTGGGTGCGATGACCGCCCGCACCTTCGACGCCGTCGGCGTCCGCGCGATCCTGATCGAGAACCTCGGCCGCGGCTCGGTGAACGTGGAGCCCGGACCCCGCCACGACCTGGTCGAGGGCACCGTCAGCGGCGACGACGAGCTGCTGCAGCAGGCGCGGATCCGGCACGACGGGGACACCTTGCGGATCTGGTTCCCCGACCAGGTGTTCCGCCAGCACGCCGCCCATCTCCGGATCGGCGCACCGCCCGGCACCGCGCTGACCGCTCGGACCGGTTCGGCCGACGTCACCGCCACCGTCCCGCTGGGCCGGAGCCGGCTGACCACGGGCTCCGGCGACATCACCCTGGGTGAGGCTGTCGACCTCGAGCTCACCTCCGGCTCGGGTGCGGTCTCGGTGGGCGTGGTGGCCGGCACCGCCGCGCGGGTGACCAGCGGCTCCGGCGACATCGTGATCGACGAGGCGCGCTGCGCGCTGATCGCCAAGTCCGGCTCGGGAGACCTGCTGGTGCGGTCGCTGGCCGCCGCGGACCTGCGGGCGTCGTCGGGGTCCGGCGACATCTCGCTGCCCTCGACCACCGGCTCGGTGGATCTGCGGACGGCCTCGGGCTCCCTCACCATCGGGATCGCCGCCGGTCTGCCCGCCTGGCTGGATCTGAGCTCGACCAGCGGCGCCGTCCGCGTGGCGATGGACGCCTGCAACGCCCCTGCTGCCGGGGAACCGTACGTGAGCATCCGGGGCCGGACGGCATCGGGCGAGATCGCGGTCTACCGCGCGGGGTGACCCGGCGCGGCAGCAGGGACCGGGCCGGTCAGATCGCCGTCCGGTGGAAGTTCACGTGCGACCGGCTGGGGGTCGGCCCCCGCTGGCCCTGGTAGTGGGAGCCGTAGACCGCCGAGCCGTACGGGTGCTCGGCCGGCGAGCTGAGCCGGAAGAAGCAGAGCTGGCCGATCTTCATCCCCGGCCACAGCTTGATCGGCAGGGTCGCCACGTTGGAGAGCTCCAGGGTGACGTGGCCGCTGAAGCCGGGGTCGATGAAGCCGGCGGTGGCTTGGGTGAGCAGACCGAGCCGTCCGAGCGAGGACTTGCCCTCGACCCGCGCCGCGATGTCGTCGGGCAGGGTGACGACCTCGTAGATGGAGCCCAGCGCGAACTCGCCCGGGTGCAGGATGAACGGCTCGTCGGGGGCCACGTCGATCGGGCGGGTCAGCTCGGACTGGTCCTCGGCCGGGTCGATGTGCGGGTAGCGGTGGTTCTCGAACACCCGGAAGTAGCGGTCCAGCCGCACGTCGATGCTCGACGGCTGCACCAACGCGGCGTCGTACGGCTCCAGGCCGATCCGGCCGGCCCCGATCTCGGCGGTGATGTCGCGGTCGGACAGCAGCATGGGTCGACCTTAGTGGCCGGGTCGCCGGACCTCGAGCCAGTGGTCGCCGAAGGAGATGACCGAGCCCCCGGGCACGTCCACCACGTCGCCGGGCGGGCAGGGACGCTGGCCGCCGTCGGGCGCGGTGACCATCGTGCCGTTGGTCGAGCCACGGTCCATCACGTAGAGACCACTGGCGTCCACCCCGACCGCGAGGTGCGACTTCGACACCGTGCGGGTCTCGTCGCTCACCTTGATCAGCGTCGCGTCCTCCTCGCCGACCCGCGGCTGCGGGTTGCGGCCCAGCAGGACCAGGCGCTCCACGGCCACGTCGCGACCGTCGTCCAGGCGCAGCATCCACTCGGCCGTGACGGGCTCGTCGGCGTCACCGTCCCCGGGCTGCTCGGACGTCTCGTCCTCGGTCAGCTCGCCCTCGGTCGTCGTGCCGACGGCGTCCGTGGCGGCGACCTCGACCGCGGTCTCCTCGCCGGCCGGCGTCGGCTGGCCGGCACCGGGCTCGGCCACGACCACTGTCGGTTCGACGTCGCCCGGGCGGTCCGTGTCGCGAGCGGCGGACCGGGCGCCGGCGGCGTCCGGGCGGGCCGGGGTCGTCGACCCCGACCGGGCCACCGCGGGCTTGGGCCGGGGCGGCGCGAGCGGACGCTCCTTGATCACCACGGCATTGGCGGCGAGGTCGTGCCAGCCCTGGCGACGCGGATGAC
>JBMDXL010000516.1:0-4513 GCA_048594465.1 Microlunatus sp.
CACAACCGAAGTGTCCTGTGATCTGCGTCGCACCGACGGCTGCCGGTACGCTGCCAGCGATGACTGACACCGAGGTCGACGGTCCCCTGGTCAGCTACGCCCACGGCACCGTCCGGGGCGTCTGGCGCGACACCGGGGCGGGCGGACCGTACACGCGGTCGGCCGCGTTCCTGGGACTGCCGTTCGCGGAACCTCCGGTGGGTGACCGCCGCTTCCAGGCCCCGGTGCCCGCCGGCCCCTGGTCGGGGGTCCGGGACGCGACCGCCCCCGGTCCGACCGCCCAACGGCGGCAGCTGGCCGCGGTGACCGCCATCCCCGAACCCTCCGTGCCGGGCGAGGCGACCCTGAACGTGAACGTCTTCACCCCCGTCCCCGGTGAGGAGAGCGCCCGGCTGCCCGTCTTCGTGTGGATCCACGGGGGCGGCTACCAGGCGGGGTCGCCGGCCAGTCCCTGGTACGACGGCCGGTCCTTCAACCGGGACGGCGTGGTCACGGTGACGCTGTCCTACCGGCTCGGCTTCGACGGCTTCGGCTGGATCCCGGACGCCCCGCACAACCGTGGGCTGCTGGATCAGATCGAGGCCCTGCGCTGGGTGCAGCGGCACATCGCGGCCTTCGGCGGCGATCCGGGGCGCGTGACGATCGGCGGCCAGTCCGCCGGCGGTGGGTCGGTGTGGGCGTTGCTCGTCTCTCCCCTGACCCCGGGGTTGTTCGCGGCCGGGATCAGTCACTCCGGCGCTCTCGACGTGCAGCCCGGCGAGGTGGCCGAGACCAACGGGCGCGCCCTGGCGGAGGCCGCCGGGGTGCCGTGGACACGGGCCGGGCTGGCCACCCTGAGCGAGGAGCGGATCCTCGACCTCCAGAACACGATCGCCGTGCCGTCGCCGCCCGTCGACCTGGCGGCCGCGGTGGAGGGGATCCTGGCCACCGGTGGGGTCGGGTTGGCCTACTTGCCCTACGTCGACGGCGAGGTCCTGGACCGTCGTGTCCCGGAGGCGCTGGTTGCCGGGATCGGAGCCGGGCTGCCGCTGTTGACCGGTGCGACCGCCCACGAGTTCACCGGCGCCGGTCCGCAGCTGGCGCCGCTGCTGGCCACCGGCGATCTCGACGCGGTGCTCCGCGGGTCGAGCCTCGGGCCGGTGGCCGAGGAGATCCTGACGGCGTACGCGGACCTCCCCGAGGGACACGCCTCGGTGCTCGCCCAGCTCATCACCGAGCTGACCTTCCGGGTCCCGATGATCACCTGGGCCGAGCTGCGCGGGACCGGGCCCACCTGGCTGTACGACTTCCGGCTGCGCCACCGCGACACGGGGCTCGCGGCCCACTGCGCCGACCTGCCGTTCGCCTGGGACCTGCTCGATGCGCCGCAGGTCCACGCGTCCTGCGACCCGGAGCCGCCGCAGGGGCTGGCCGATCTGATGCACCGGGGCTGGGTGGCATTCGTCCATGATCATCGGGCGCCGTGGCCGACCTGGCTGCCCGACCGGACGGCGGCGGTGTTCGACCGGACGTCGACGGTCGCGCCGGCCTTCGGTCTGGAGGCGAAGATCATCGCCGCTCGCACCACCCCCTGACCTCGCCCCCGCGGATCCCCACCAGACAAGGACGACGACATGCCCGCACCGCAGCCGCAGACCCTGACCGCCCAGGACGGGACCGTCTTCCGCGACCTCGACCATGATCAGCAGATGGCGCCCTTCGAGGACCCGCGTCGCACCCCCGCCGACCGTGCCGCGGACCTGGTCGGTCGGCTGTCGGTGGCGGAGAAGGTCGGGCTGTTCTTCCACGACATCATCGAGGTCGGCCCGCACGGCACCCTGATGGAGGGTGACGGGGCGGTGGCCCGGTCCTCCACCCACCGGCTGGTGCTGGACCAGCTGATCAACCACGTCAACGTGCACGCCCTGCCCTCGGCCCGGGAGTCCGCGGAGTGGTCCAACGCCCTGCAGGAGCTGGCCGCCACGACCCCGCACTCGATCCCCGTGACGGTCAGCACAGACCCGCGCCACTCGTTCGCCGAGAACAGCGGGGCGGCGTTCGCCGCCGGGGCCATGTCGGCGTGGCCGGAACCGCTCGGGCTCGCCGCACTGCACGATCCGGAGCGGGTGCGCGAGTTCGCCGAGATCGCCCGACAGGAGTACGTGGCGGTGGGCATCCGCTCCTCGCTGCACCCGCAGATCGACCTCGGCACCGAACCGCGCTGGGGCCGGCAGTTCCACACCTTCGGCAACGACAGCGCCTTCGTCGCCGACGTCGCCGCCGCCTACATCGAGGGGTTCCAGCTCGACCGCGCGCTCGGCCCGGCGTCGGTGGCCACCATGGCCAAGCACTTCCCCGGCGGCGGGCCCCAGCTCGACGGCGAGGACGCCCACTTCCCGTACGGCCGGGAGCAGGTCTACCCGGGCGGTCGCTTCGAGGACCACCTGGTGCCGTTCCGGCGGGCCATCGAGGTGGGCACCTCGGCCCTGATGCCCTACTACGGGATGCCGATCGGACTCGAGCTGGACGGCCAGGCGATCGAGGAGGTCGGGTTCGGCTTCAACCGCCAGATCCTCACCGGGCTGCTGCGCGAGCAGCTCGGTTTCGACGGGGTGATCTGCACCGACTGGGGTCTGGTCACCGGCACCACCGTGTTCGGCCGACCGCTGCCGGCCCGTGCCTGGGGGGTCGAGCACCTCAGCGAGCTGGACCGGTTGGTCATGATCATCAACGCCGGGGCCGACCAGCTCGGCGGCGAGGCGCGGACCGATCTGCTGCGGCAGGCCGTCGAGCAGGGACGGGTCAGCCCCGAGCGGCTGGATGCGTCGGTCCGCCGGCTGCTGCTGGTCAAGTTCCAGCTGGGCCTGTTCGACAACCCGTTCGTGGATCCCGACGCGGCCGAGGAGGTCGTCGGCCGCGAGGACTTCGTCCGGGCCGGCCGCCGGGCGCAGGCGGAGTCGATGGTGCTCCTGCACAACGGCACCGTCGACGGCGTGCCGACGCTGCCGGTCACCGGCCCGCTGACCGTCTACGTCGAGGGCATCCCCGCCGAGGAGGCCGCCAGGCTCGGCCAGGTGGTCACCGACCCGGCCGAGGCCGACGTGGCCGTCGTCCGGCTGCCGGCCCCCTTCGACCCGCGGGACGACTTGTTCCTGGAGGGCTTCTTCCACCAGGGGTCGCTGGAGTACCGGCCCGGGCTGGTGACGCGGTTGCGCGACATCGCCGCGGTCGCTCCCCTGGTGATCGACGCCAACCTCGAGCGGCCGGCGATCCTGACCCCGTTCACCGAGTTCGCCTCGGCCATCCTGACCGACGTCGGCGCGACCTCGGCCGCCCTGATCGACGTCCTGTCCGGGGAGGTTTCGCCGCAGGGCCGGCTGCCCTTCGACGTACCACGCTCCACCGACGCGATCCGCGGCACGCACGCCGACGTGGCCGACGACAGCGAGAACCCCCTCTTCGCCCACGGTGCCGGACTGGCGTATGGCTGATCGTTCCTCTGTGACCGGACGTGGCGGATCTGAGTCCGGACGATGTATCTCGCCGACGTGCCCGAGCCTCTTGCGGGTATGACTGGGCTGACTGCTGCCGAGAGGCAGGTCCTGGAAGACGTCGTGGCACGGCGGATCGGTTATCGATCCGACGCCAAGGCCCTGGTCGTCGCCTACCTCAGCGCCATGGAGCGACATGCTTTCGCCCGCACCGTTCAGGTCGGTCCGGGCCCGACCAGTCGGACCGCCGAGAGGTCAGCGGTCCTGATCGAGATCAGCCGACAGCTGCGCCGCGTCATCGAGGACTTTGAGATCCAGGCCCTGTTCAGGGTCACGGCGGCGCAGGCGAAGTCGATGCGCACGACGCTGCTGGCCACCTACAGCGACGATGCCGACGACCTGACGATCGACTGGTCTCTCACGGGCGCGAAGAACCGCGGGCGTCGACGCGGTGACATGTTCGCCGGGACCGCCGTCGAGTTCACGGCAGAGGATCGTCGCGATGCCTTCCTCGCATCCGCTCAGCGCGTCGGTGTCCACGTGGAGCTGCTTCTCGGTGACGCGAGCAAGCCATGGCTCCTCCTGGTGGGCGACGAGTTCCCGGCTGGGAAGCTGCCGACAGCGAGCTCCTCGTGACCCCGGTCGACGTGGCCGGAGATCTGATCACGCTCGCTGGAGGCCCGTCGATCTTCGGCGTCGCCGCGCTCCTCGCGTACCTGGCTTCGACACTCGCCAAGCCGGAGCGCGACCCTCGCAGGGCCGCGTACCTCCTGGGTGGGGGCCTGCTCCTCACCGGATGGCTCGTGATGTTCATGGTCGTCGCCGCCCCCACGGTCTTCGCGTCGTGGAAGGCCACCGAGACCGTGAGCCCGACCTACGTGCTGCTGTCCGCGACGTGGCTGATCACGATCATCCTCACCGCCGTGCTCGTGGGCCACGCCCGCGCCGTGCTCACCTACCTCACGGACTGCTATCCGAAGGCAAACGGGCCGAGGTTCGTCGAACTCGTTCGGCGCCTCGTCGCGAGTCCGGGCGACCACACG
>JBMDXL010000517.1:0-2135 GCA_048594465.1 Microlunatus sp.
GCCCGCCCGGATACCCCGAGGATGTCCGCGGCCACGCTCCCGAGCTTGATGTTCGCGTCCTCCAGCACCTTCTGGATGCGATTCGCCACCGCCGTCTGCTCGGCCCCGAGCTGGGACCGCTGGCGGGTGAGGTCCCGCAGCTCCAGCTGCCGGGCCGGCGGGATGAAGCTGGCCCTGATTCACGATCCGGGTGATAGTGTCTAATCTGTCCTCGGCAGGATACCCGACCCCGCCGAGGACCGGCCGTGATCCGCATCTCCCTACCGGACGACGAGCGGCTACGACTGGAGGCGGTGTTCCGTGAAGCCGCCGACGCGAAGTTGCGACACCGGATCCAGATCGTCTTGATGGCCCACCGGGGCCGCCGCCACCCGGACATCGCGGCCGACACCGGCACCTCCCCGCGGTCCGTCCAGCGGTGGCTCAACGCCTACCTGCACCGCGGGCTGGATGGGCTACGGCCGCGGAAGGCCCCCGGGGCGAAGCCGAAACTGACCGCCGACCGGGCCCCGGTGCTCCGGCAGTGGGTGATCGACGGCCCGGCGAAGCACGGGCTGGACCGGGCCAACTGGACGTCCCCCGAGTTGGCCGACCACCTCCTGAAGACTCGGGGCGTTCGGGTCGGCAAGTCGGCCCTCCAGGCGTTCGGGGCGAGGCACGGCATCCGGCCGTACCGGCCGACGTACCGGCTCCTCCGCGGCGACCCGGCCAAGCAGGCGACGGCCCGGGACGAGATCGCCGCCCTCAAAAAGGGGCGGCCGCGGGCGACCTCATCCTGCTGAGCCAGGACGAGGCCCGGTTCCCGATGGTCCCGACGCGGACGGCCACCCTCGGGGTGAAGGGCCACCGCCCGGCCGTCGGCACCTGGGACTGCAAGCACCTGCTGTACGTGTTCGCCGTCGTCAACCTGGTCACGGCGGCGGTTCACGCGAACACCCTGGAGAGCCCGAAGGACGCCAAGAAGACGACCGGGAAGAGCAAGACCCGGCGGATGCAGGAGGCGTTCGCCGCCCACCTGCGGCACGTCGGCCGGTTGTACCCGGCCGTCCGGCACAAGCGGGTGGTGATCCTGATCGACAACGCCCCGTGGCATCGGGGGAGGTCGATCGACGAGGCCCTGCGGGATCACCCGCACCTGGAGTTCAAGCGGCTCCCCAGCTACAGCCCGCAGCTCAACCCGATCGAGCGGTTCTGGAAGAGCCTCCGCCGGCGGGCGACCCACAACCGGCTGTTCGACACCCTCGCCGACCTTAAGACCTCGGTTCGGGCGAGCCTGTGCTACTACCAGACCATGAGGGACCGGGTCCGAACCCTGCTCGACCGCAAAGCGAAGAAACGGACGCCTTCAACCGGATCGTGAATGAGACACGTAGTCGTAACAAGCTGTGCCACAACCCTCCGGGCTACAAGGTGCCATCGTGGAGGATGCGGAAGCAGACCACGCTGGCGGCCAGGGTGGTGAAGGCGTCCCGGATCACCGCCAGCCGATCGTACCTCACCCGCATCCGCCGCAGCCCCTTCACCCAGGCGATCGTCCGCTCGACCACCCAACGGACCTTGCCCAGCCCGCTCCCGTGTTCGGTCTTCCGCCTGGCGATCTTCGGCTCGATCCCCAACCACCGCAGGAGCAGCCGGGTGGACTCGCTGTCGTACCCGCGGTCGGCGTACACCTCCGCCGGCTTCTCCCGCGGCCGCCCCGGCTTCCCCCCGACCCGGGGGAAGTCGAGCAGGGCCAGCGGCAGGATCTGGCGGTGGTCGCTGGCGTTCGCCCCGGCCGTGCGGATCGCCAGCGGCACCCCCGACCGGCTGACCATCAGGGTGTGTTTCGTCCCGAGTTTGCGGCGATCCACGGGGCTCGGGCCGGTCTGCTCCCCGCCGCCGAACGCCCGGACGATCACCCCGTCCACGATGACCACGTCGGTGTCCAGCTTGTCCGCCTGGCGGAGCAGGCGGAGGAGGTCGGCGTGGAGGTGGTCCCAGACGCCGGCCTCCTCCCACGCCCGCAGCCGGCGGTGGGCCGTCCGGCCGGAGCAGCCCAGCTCCGGGGGCACGTCCTCCCACCGGTTCCCGGTCGCCAGGACGAACCAGATGACCCGCATCACCACCCGGTGCCCGGCCCGGGGTCGCCCCCCCCC
>JBMDXL010000518.1:0-3084 GCA_048594465.1 Microlunatus sp.
CGTTCCACCCCGGGGCGGCACCCCGGCGCCGCCGGTTCCCGACGTCAGCTGACCGTGCCGCTGAGGGCAGCTGACCGTGCCGCCTGACGTCAGTTGACCGTGACCACGGTGCCCTGTCCACCCGGGTACTCGATCCAGCCCACGTACGGGGTGCTCGCGTCCAGCCCGGACCACCGGGCGCTCAGGTCGAAGGGCCGACCGGCCTCCGCGTCGACCCGGTCCGGCGACACGCTGAAGTCCCCCGTCCCCGTCTCCGCCCGAGCCAGCGCCGCCCGGAACACCAGCGAGGTCGTCGTGCTCCCGGGGGCGTTCCGGACGTTGTTCACCAGACCCACGTAGGTGCCCGCCGCCGGCTTGCGCAGCAGCACCATCTCGTCGGCCGCACCGCTCACTGACTGCCCGACCAGGACCGCGGACCCGTTCACCACCTGGTAGACGTACAGATCGAGGTTGGCTCCGGTGCTCGCGGTGCGCGAGGTGAACTGCGCCACCTTGGTGCCGTCCGGCACGCTGACCGCGAACTGCACGTTCGTGCCGGCCGCCAGGGTGAACGGACGGGCCGTGCCGGTGGCCAGACCCGTCGCGGTCGCGGTGAACTCACCCGTGCTGCCGGAGGTGACGGCGAAGGCCGTCGACCCGTCCGGTCCGCTGCCCCGCACCCGCGCCGGCGCCTCCAGCGCACGAGGCGTCACGACCAGGGGGATGCGGACGGCACGCCGCTTGCTCTTCCAGGTCAGGAAGCCGCTCGTCGCCCGACCCAGGTCGGCGGTCCCGGTGGTGAAGGTGACCCGGAAGGTCCGCGTCTGGCCGGCGTGGCTGAACTCCAGCACGGACGGGGAGACGTCCACGTCCACCCCCGGCACGTCCGCCCGGACCCGGTAGCGACCCGGGGTCACCGCCGTCACCCGGCGGGTGACCGTCTGGCGTCCCACCAGCCGGCCGATCGCGATCGACGGGGCGTTGTAGTCGCTGGGGTCGATGGCCTCCACCCCGGTCCCGGTGGCCAGACCCAGACCTTCCAGGTACCCCAGCCAGTCGACGTCGCGGGCCGGATAGACCAGACCGGGATCGAGCATCCGCTCCGGCACCACCCGACCGGCCCCCTGCGCGTACGGGTCGGCGGTCCGACGCCCCGAGTCGTCGACCAGGTCGGTGGCGGTGGTCATCAGCGCCGACTTCACCTTCATCGGCGACCAGGTCGGACGCACGCCGGCGCCGAACCACAACGCGGCCAGACCGGCCACCTGGGGGGCCGCCTCGGACGTGCCGGACAGGAAGCCGAAGTCCTCGCCGTCGTTGCTGGGCGGGGCGACCGCGCCGAGGATGGAGACTCCCGGGGCCACCAGGTCGGGCTTGAGCGTGTCGCCACCGGTGCCGAGCGAGGGCCCACGGCCGGAGAACGTGGCGATCTGCGGGTAGGCCAGCACCGTGTCGGTCTGGTTTCCCTCGGTCAGGGTCGCCGTCGCGCCGGGGGTCGCCGCGTACGCGGTCACCAGGGCGGCGGCGGGCGGATCGAGGTGAACGGTCGGCACGCTGTGCAGATCGGCGTCCAGGGTGTTGGCGGTCAGGTTGACCAGCACCATGCCGACGCCGCCGGCGCGCTCGACCTCGGCGGACTTCACCACCCGGTCGACGACCCCGCGGGCGCAGACCACGATCGTGCCGGCCACCTTCGCGGGATCCAGGCTGTCCGGTGCGCAGACGGTCGCGTCGGCCGCGTTCCGACCGTCGGCCACCACCGCGGCCCCGTTGACCAGCGGCGCGGGTCCGACCTCGGCGTCGACAGAGGTCGAGATGCCGGCGTACCGCTGCCCGTCGCCGAGGGTCACCGTGCCGTAGTAGGGAGCGATCGAGTGCGCCCCGACCGTGGTCACCCAGGGCGAGCTGCTCTGCACGGTGGACGCCCCCGGGCCGGAGTTGCCGGCCGACGCCGAGACGAAGATGCCGGCCGAGGCCGCCGCCAGGAAGGCGAGCTGGACCGGGGAGGTCGGGTCGTCGGCGGCGGTGATGGAGAAGTTGATGACGTCGACCCCGTCGCTGATCGCCGCATCGATGGCGGCCAGGATGTCGGAGTCGTAACCACCGGACTGCGTGGCGTCCTTCGCCTGCCACAGCACCTTGTAGGACGCGATCTTCGCCGCCGGGGCGACCCCGGACACACGGCCGAAGTCCCGCCCGTCCACCACCGCCCGCACACCGTGGTTGCCGGCGGCGATCGAGGCGGTGTGGCTGCCGTGCCCCTCCCCGTCGCGGGGCGAGACGACGTCAGCCCGCTGGTCGGCCGGCACCTTGGCCAGCCAGGCGTCGCCGAAGTAGCGCGCGCCGACCAGCTTGGTGCTGCAGTCGGCCACGGTGAACTGCTCGCCCGCCTGGCACCGGCCGGTGAAGACGCCGCCGTCGGACTTGCGCAGGGTGACGGTCTCCCCGGTGCGGGTCGGCACCGACGACCGACGCCCGGCACGCTGAGAGCTCGCGTAGCTCGGGGTCCGCAGCGGGTCCCCGGCGAAGGAGGCGCTCTCGGGCCAGATCCCCGAGTCGATCACGCCGACCACCACGCCGCGCCCCGCCCCGGCGGGCCCGCCCAGCTCCGACCACACCCCCGCGGCCCCCGACAGACCGAGGAAGTCGACCGACTTCCGCTCGTCGGGCACCCGGCGCAGGGTGTTCTCGCGCACCGACAGCACGCCGCGGGTGCGGGCCAGGGTGGCCGCCTGCTGTCCGGTGATCTGGGTGGTGAAGGCGGCCAGACCCACCTCGTACCGCTCGTCCGGGGTGGACCCGACCCGAGCGGCGACGGTGTCCTGACGCTGGCGCAGATAGGACCGGTAACGCCGGGCGTCGGCGCTGTCGGTGTCCACGTCGTCGCCGGCGTCGGGCTGGGTGGCGTCGTAGCCGTCGACGTCGCCGGTGTAGGCGGCGATCGGGGCGTCGGCCAGGGTGACGATGTAGTCGCCCTGGCGGCTGGCGTCCCTGGGGACGGGCACGTCCGGCAGGTCGGACGGATCGGCCGTGGCCGCCGGGCTCACCCCGAAGGTGAGCACCGCGGACAACAGGCAGGCGAGCGCGAGCGCACGTCGCCGGCAG
>JBMDXL010000519.1:0-4698 GCA_048594465.1 Microlunatus sp.
CCAGCTGCTGTCCCACTCGGCATCCCAAATGGTGTGCCGGCTGCTGTCCCACTCGGCATCCCAGACGATGTGCCAGCCGGCGAGTCGCTTGGCGACCCATATGGTGTGCCAGCTGCTGTCTCACTCGGCATCCCACATGTAGTGCCAGCCGTTGACTTGCTTGGTGACCCACATGGTGTGCCAGCGGTCGTGACGATCGGCGTATCTGACGGCGCACTTGCTGGTGGAACAGCTGGCGCGCCTGCTGGCTAGACGGCAGGCAGACCAATGGGTTGATCGATCGGCCCTCCGATCGGCGTGTCGGGGTTCAGCACACCGCTGGGGTGGGGGACGCTCAAGTCATGCCCATCGATTACGGCGCCCTGAGTCGGGTCATATGCGTCGCCAACGGCAAGGGCGGGGTATGCAAGACCTCACTGGTGGCTAACGTCGGCGGGCTGACCGCCGCCGCGAACTACCGAACGCTATTGGTCGACCTCGACCCCCAGGGCGACCTATCCGACGATCTCGGCTACTTCGACAACCCGCGTGACGACCACGGCAGAGCCCTCGCGGCGGCATTGCTGACGGGGGATGCGCTCGCTCCCACCCTGAAAGACGTACGCCCGAACCTGGACGTCATCACCGGCGGGGAGCACCTCGCTGACGCGGTTGGCGGACTGGCGGCGCGGATGTCCAGGGGCGTCTCGATCACCGAGGGGCTGGCGGCAGCGCTTGCGCCTCTCGCGGAGCAATACGAGGTGGTGTTCATCGACACCCCACCCGTCGACGCCGCACTCCAGAGCGTGGCGCTCGGCGCCGCCCGCTGGCTGATCGTGCCGACTCACGCCGACGCCAGCTCTATCCGTGGCATCCGACGGATTGCTGAGCGGCTCGTGACCACGACACATCAACTCGACCTCTTGGGCGTTGTCCTTACCGGGGTCCCCACCAGAGCTCATCGGGTGCGTGCAGATGCCGCAGCCGACATCAGTGCCCTTCTCGGCGGGAGTGCGCCCGTATTCGAAGCTACGATTCGATCCAGCGACGCCGCAGCACGGGCAACTCGGGCCGAGGGTCTGCTCGTGCACGAGCTCGCGGAGCGCCTCGAGGGTGCCGAGCCTTTCTGGCAAGCGTTGCGGAACGGGACAACCCCGCAGCGCGTGCCCGGGAGCGCGCCGGCACTGGCTGAGGACTACGTGCGACTGACCGAGGAAGTCCTGAATCGGATCGCGGCGATCGAGATGGCGGGCGTGGCATGAGCGGCGACGGAAGATTCGGGTCCATCCAGGGACTCCTCGCCAGCAAACCTGCCTCGTCGGCGCAAGCCCCTCTCCGTGTTGTCGCCGATCAGCCAAATGACGTGCATGAGCCTTCATCGCCGCCGCCGAAGGACGCGCGGCCGTCCACAGCAAAGCGACCAGAAGCGAAGCGCTCAAGTACGTCTGACGGTGGTCTCGCACGCGTAGGTGTGCGCCTGCGCCCGGACTTGTATGCGAGCCTCGTTGCCCGCGCCACGGCCACGGGGCAGAGTCACGGCAACGTCGTCCTCTACGCTATTGAGGACGCCCATGTCCATCAAGTGCTCGAGGACTTGGTGACACCCAATGACACCGAGCGGGGATTGTTCGCTCGCACTCGGGCACGGAGCCTCGCAGAGCCCCGAGTGCCGGTCGAGATTCGTCTACGCGTGAAGGCCCTCGAACAGCTCGACAGTCTCGTGCAGGCACACGGGGCAGCCTCGCGTACCGCGCTGATCATCGCGGCCCTCGAGTACCACTTCCGTCGCGCCCAGGAAGACGAGTAGGGCCCCGGCCGGGGATCGCCCGTGGGGCTCCGAGGAACGGCGGAGATACCGCGTTGCTCGACGGGGGAGGGGTTCGCAGGTCTGATCCGAAGGGCGGGAGGCGCCTGCGCATCCTTGATCCCTTGTGTTCATCGTCCGGGGCTCGCCTCAGACACGACGACGCTCGGCCAGTCGGCCAGTCGGCCAGTCGGCTCTGGCTCGGCTCGTGCAATATGAGGTAGCAGTCGTATCGGACGGCACTATTGCACGTGCATATGGTGGCTGTCGCGGGTGTTCTGTTGGCACGCCAAATCCCGGACGGAGTCGTCCAGCAGGTCAGGCAGCGAGCTGGGTCGCGTGGCCGCGCAGGGAAGCGCAAGCACGGGAGTAGCGCTGCCGGAGTGCCGCAGGGGAGATGCCGATGCGGTGCGCCGCCTCCGAGGTGGAGCGTGCGGTAGCGACCAGCCAGAGCAGCTGGGCGTCGGCGGCGCTGATGAGCCCATGAGCTCTGGCTCTGGTGAGGACCTGGGCGAGCTCGTCGCTTCCTGCAGTAGGGGAGTCGGCGGCGGAGAAGTAGCGGTTAGGCCGGCCGGCGGTAGCCGAGGTCAGCGTGGTGAGGCTCTCGGAGGCGGGGAGCTCCGGACCGAGAGCCGCACATAGTGATTTGAGCGTGTCGAGGGCGAGGTTGGCCGCGACAGACCGGGGCCGACGATCCCGTGGGTACCGGTAGATCACCTCGTACATCGCGGCGATGGCCTCAGGAATCACCGAGCTGAAGGTGCGGCCTTCACGGACGGAGTGGGTCAGCCGGGCCAGCTTGGGCAGCATCGCCTGGATGATGGCGCGGGCCGCGACATAGGAGCCGGCCTGAGCTACCTCGATAGCGAACAGCAGGGGGAGATCCCCGTGGCGATGCATCGCTGCCACCAGGTCGTCGAGGTCGTCGACGGAACTCAGTGACGAGGCGTGGCGGCGGGCCTGGTCGAGGAGCGACAGCACATCGGGCTCCAGCTCGAGGCCTCCGGCAAGGCGTGCCCACTCCTTGTTCAGTCCGGCCACATAGGGGTCGGAGTGGGGGCAACGGGTTCGCCGCCACTTGGTGGGGAGGGCTTCGAGTTCGGTGGTGGTGGCAGTCTGCGAGGGGAAGGGAATCGGCCGGTTCACGGGAATCCTCCAGTGGGAGAAAGAACAGTGATCCGAACCTCGCCTGAGTACCTTGCCGCCGACCTTGCCGCCGACCTGACCGCCCAAATCGGCAAGGTGAGATCTCGGAGCACACGCGGCCTGGCTCAGCAAAAGGCCTAGTGAGAGCAAGTTTGGAAAAAAGTTGGGTCTCGTATGTCACAAATCGTCGATTTTTCAGGCCTCAAGAGGGTGAAGGGGGCGACTGCCCCTCGACCACTGCTCGCGAGAGGTACTCCATGGGCCTGCCCTCACTCCGCCGCCGCAGCGTCCCGCAGCCTGCGACGGACGGATCCGGCAACCTCATAGAGCCGGCCGGAACCGATCCGGCTGACCTCGCCCAGCCCGCCGCGGCCGGACAGCACGTGAGGCCGCGCGTCCCGCGGCTGCTCCACCGAGCCAGGGGCGCTAAGGCACGGCCGCCAGAGACGCGCGTCCAGTGGGACCACGGTGACCGCATCGCTACCCGCCTGCTGCATGCCGCCTTGGTGCTCGCTCTGCTCAGCGGGCCCACCGCGGTGGTGTGGGTGGCTGTAGCGCGTGACCAGACCTCGGGGACGACGGCCGCATCGGGGGAGCCGTCGACCTCGAAGGACGCAGGCGCCACCCTGGCGGAGGCTGCGGCTCAGCGCCTGGTGCTGACGTGGCTCACGGCCTCCGCCAGGGACAAGGCCGCCCTGCAGGCACTGGTCGCTTCGTCCCTGCCGGCCAGCTTGACCTTGCCCGACCAGCGGTCGGCGACGCCCGCCCAGATGTGGGTGGGGGAGGTCGACGAGCGTGCGCCTGGCCGGTTCGAGGTCACGGTCGCCACGTCCGGCGGGCCGCTCGGTGTGGCGTACTTCGTGGTGCCGGTTCAGGTCGATGGTGGAGCCGCTGTGGCGTTAGCTCTGCCGGCGCGGACGCGGGCGCCAGCGGCGAGCGCCGATCGGGTTGAGCTGCCGACTCTGGAGACCTTGTCGACCGAGGAGCCGGCCTTCCAGACCGCGGCGGGCTATGTGACCGCCTATCTGACCGGCAACGCCGAAGTGGATAGGTGGACCGGACCCAACGCTCGACTGACCGCGCTTGTCCCTCGGGCTTGCACCGGTGTGCGGGTCGACAGTGTGCAGTCGGTGGCCGTCGATGACGACCAGGCTGACGCTGCCCGGGCCGCGGTGATCGCGACGGCGACGTGTCAGAACCGTGGGCGGCCGCCCTCGACGTCCCAGTACGGCCTGATCCTCCAGGTTCGTGACGGCAGGTGGGAAGTCGCGGCCGAGGACCGCGCCCTTCTGCTCAACCCATCACCGACCGACCAGCCTGCCCCTGCATCGTCCGACGCCACCCCGGCCCCGACCCCGCGCTGAACCGCGCACACCTCAAGGAGAACCCATGTCCGATCTGCTCGTCATCTTGACCGCACCGCTGACGGTGGGCGCTCTGCCCTTGCAGACCATCGCGGAGTGGCTCACCACGCAGCTGGATCAGTTCAAGACCCTGCTGGTCGGCTTCGCCGCCGTCGTTCTCCTCGCGCTCTCGGTCGCCAGGATGATCAAGTCCGGGTTCAGCCTCGCCTCCATCATCCAGGTGGGCCTGGTGGCCGCCTTGGCGGCGTGGCTGTTCGCTGGCGGCGGCATCGAGACCCTCTCGGCCCTGTTCGGCGAGCAGGCGAAGGCGAAGTAGGTCTCGCTCGTCATGGCGTGGAGCTGGTACACCAAGGGTCGGCGGATCCCGACCCTGATCGGCAAGGACGTTTCCGGTCGACGGATCCC
>JBMDXL010000052.1:0-3117 GCA_048594465.1 Microlunatus sp.
GCCGCGGGGCGGCCCGGCGGGTGCCGGGGGCCCCGCCGACCACGACCACGTCACCGGGCCGGAGCGCCATCCCCAGCGCGCCGTCGTTCCCGGTCACCCGGAGGCCCTCGGCGTACACCAGGTGATCGTCACCGGCCGCCGGCCAGTCACGCAGCGACAGCTGGTGAGCCAGCCCCTCCCCCTCCACGTCGAAGGACGGCAGCCGCTTGTCGATCCACCGGGGCAGCCACCAGGCCTTGTGCCCGAGCAGCGTCATCACCGCCGGGACCAGGGTCATCCGCACGATGAAGGCGTCCACGAACACCCCCACCGCCAGACCGAAGGCGATGGTCTTGATCGGCCCCTCGCCCTCGGGGACGAAGGCGGCGAAGACCGCGAACATGATCACCGCGGCGGCCACCACCACGCGGGCCGAGGCGTTGAAGCCGTCCTCGATCGCCTGCTTCGGGTCGACGTCGTCCCGGGAGCCGGCCCGGGCCACGGCGTGGACGTACTCCTCCCGCATCCGGGAGACGAGGAACACCTCGTAGTCCATGGCCAGGCCGAAGAGGATGCCCATCAGCAAGATGGGCAGGAAGCTGATCACCGGCCCCGTCTGGTGCACGTTGAACACGTCGCCCAGCCAGCCGTACTCGAAGACCATCGCCGTCGCGCCGAACGCGGCCAGCACGCTCAGCAGATAGCCGACGGTGGCCTTGATCGGCACGGCGACCGAGCGGAAGACCATCATCAACAAGATGATCGACAGACCGACGACCAGCACCCCGAACGGCAGCAGCGCCTTGCCCAGTCGGTCGGAGACGTCGATGGCCACGGCGGTGAAGCCGGTGACGTAGACCGGGACGCCGTACTCGGCCTGGAACTCGTCGTGCATCCCACGGATCCGCAGCACCAGGTCCTTGGTCTCGTCGGAGTCCGGGGCGCCGGTCGGGATGACCTGCACGATCCCGACCTCGGCGTTCTCGTTCGGGGTCGACAGCGGGACGCTGGCCACACCGGGCAGGGCCCGCAGGTCGGCGGCGATCCCGTCCATCACCCCGAGCGGGTCGTCGCTGCCGACGATCGTGGCGCTGACGATCAGCGGGCCGTTGTAGCCGACCCCGAAGTGCTGGTCGATCAGGTCGAAGGTGGTCCGGGCCGGGGTGCCCGGGTCGGCCATCCCGTTGCTGGGCAGAGCGATCTTGAGGTCCTTGGCCGGGTACGCCATCACGCCGAGACCGACCACCACGATCAGCACGGTGAGCAGCGGCACCTTGGTCACCGCCCGCACCCACAGCCGGGGCAGCGGCGTCCGCGCCTTCCTCGGCTTCGGTGCGGCGGCCGCCCGCGGCGTCCGCGCCTTCTTCGGCTTGGGTCGGAGCCGGTCCCCGGCGAAGCCGAGCAGGGCGGGCAACAAGGTCAGGGCGATCATCACCGCGATGCCGACCCCGGCCGCTGCGGCGACGCCCATCGTGGTCAGGAAGGGGATGCCGGCCACCGCCAGGCCGGACAGGGCGATCATCACGGTCAGTCCGGCGAAGACCACCGCCGAACCGGCCGTGGCCACGGCCTGGGCCACGGACTCCTCCGCGTCCATCCCGGTCAGCAGCTGGTCCCGGTGCCGGGAGGTGATGAACAGCGCGTAGTCGATCCCCACGGCCAGTCCCAGCATCACCGCCAGCAGCGGGGTGGTGGCCGACACGGTGGTCAGACCGGTCACCGCCACGATCAGCAGGACGGTGATCACCACGCCCAGGATCGCGGTCAGCAGGGGCATCCCGGCGGCCCGCAGGGAGCCGAGGGTGAGCCAGAGGACGACCAGGGCGATCAGCACCCCCAGTGCCTCCACGATGCTGAATCCCGGGGCGTTGTTGCTGTACGCCGAGCCACCGGGCGAGACCTGGGAGCCGGGGATGTCGGCCTGCAGCGCCGCTGTCGCCTCGTCCAGACCGTCGAAGGTCGCCGGGGCCACAGCGCCGTCGACGGTGAGCAGCTGCACCTGGATGATCGCGGCCCGGTCGTCGGGCGAGATGACGCCCTTGGCGTACGTGTCGAAGGGCGAGGTCACGCTGTCGACGTGGTCGACCTTCGCCAGCGCGTCCACGCCGCGCTCGATCTGGCGGCGGACGTCGGCGTCCCGGACGCTATCCCCCTCGGGCACCGCCACGACCACTTGGGCGGTGGTCCCGCCGGCCTGCGGGAACGTGCGGTTGAGCGAGTCCAGCGCCAGCTGGGACTCGGTGCCCGGGACGGAGAAGTTCTCGTCGAACTTGCCGCCGATGCCCGCCGCTGCCCCGACGGTCAGGACCAGCGCGGCGAGCCAGATCAGCAGCACCCGACGGCGGTGCCGGTAGGCGGCCCGACCGAGGGCGTACAGGTACGTGGACACGAGGGGAGACCGCCTCTGATGGTGAGCGCCGAAGACGACACAGGCCGTATGAATACAGACCTGTATCCGATACAGTACTGTATCGAAGCGACGACCCCAGAGGCTGAGAGCAGGATCACGTGAGCACCGACGTCGCCCCCGAGGCGCCCATCACCGCTCGCCGGGCCCAGACCAGGCAGCGGCTGATGGCGGCGGCGCGCGCCGCCTTCGCCGAGCACGGCGTGGACGGTGCGAGCGTCGAGGTGATCTGCGAACGGGCCGGCTTCACCCGCGGCGCCTTCTACTCCAACTTCGCCGACCGCTCCGACCTCGTGCTGGCGATCATCGAGCAGGGCATCGCGTTCCAGTTCGCCGCCGCCCAGCAAGCCATCGCCACCATGAAGGAGGCGGGCGACCGTGCGCCCGAGGAGCTGGTCGCCATCGCCCTGTCCGCGTTGACCGGCTCGGGCGCCGCCCTCGGCACCGACCGGGACGACGTGATCACCGACCGGGCCCTGATGCTGCACGCCGCCCGGGATCCGGAGCTGCGGCAGCCGTACCTCGGGTTCGTCGACGTCTGCAACGAGCAGGTCGCCGCGCTCATCCGCGACGCCCTCGGCCACGCCCGGATCGCGCTCACGGTGCCGCTCGAGGACGCCGTCCAGCTGCTGATCGCCACCCACAACCATCTGCAGACCCTGGGTCTGTTCGACGACGCCCGGGCCGACCCGTCCCTGATCGGTGCCCTGCTGACGGCGATCAGCCGGCCA
>JBMDXL010000520.1:0-1939 GCA_048594465.1 Microlunatus sp.
ACGCCGAGCCAGTGCGCTCGACGTGGGCCGTCGTCGTGGAGTGGGTCGCGGGCGGTCAGACCGCGGTGGCCACCTCGTCGTGCGGCCGCTCGTCGGCCCCGGGCAGCCGGAAGGCCAACGCCACCACCCAGGCCGCGAAGCCGAGCAGCACCACGTTGCGGAGCACCAGCACCCAGCTGGCCACCGGCATCAGCGGGTGGTCGGCGGTGTAGATCGGGGTGTAGACCAGAGGGTAGACCACGTGGGTCAGCGCGCAGACCAGCACGCCCAGCAGGGCCAGCCGGCGGCTGACCGCGAAGCGCTGCGGATCGTCGGCGGCGGTGATCAACAGGTAGGCCAGGGGCCCGCCGAGCCAGACCACGTACTGCGGGCTCAGCGTCTTGTTGGTCACGATCATGATCAACACGATGGCCAGCACCAGCAGCGCGATGTGCCAGGACTCCACCCCCGAGCGGCGGTACGCGCGCAGCAGCATCACCGCGATGGCCAGCAACCCGAGGGCGGTGAGCACCGTGGCCACCACCAGCAACGCACCGATGCCCGGCCCGTCGAGGAACTCGTAGGCGTTGTACTGCGACAGGTCGACCTCCCCGGTCGACGGGTTCGCGCTGCGCAGCGCGATCAGGACGGTGGCCGGGATCGACTCGATCTGCAGCCCGCGGTCGGACTGCCAGGTCAGCGGCGAGACCAGCCGCGTCCAGCCACCCACGAGCAGGCTGATCAGGGCCAGGCCCACGCCCACGACGACGAAGCCGATCGTCGTGCCGCTGCGGCTGCGGCCGCGCCGGGCCATCAGCGCGGGGAAGACCAGCGCCGGCCACAGCTTGGTGGCCGCGCCCGCGGCGACCAGCGCCCCGGCCAGCAACGGGCGGGTCCGCGAGAACAGCAGCGCGCCACCGAGCAGGACCGCGGGGATCATGTCGAAGCGGAAGTACGACAGCGGCCCGACGGCGAAGATGATCACCAACCACAGGTCGAGCCCGGCCGACCGCCGCCGGCCCGCCGATCGCCACAGCGCGAGGGTGAACAGCGCGTCGAGCAGCAGCATGAACAGCGCGAACGCCACCACGTAGCCGGCGAGGTTGCCCGCGCTGACCAGGCCGGGCAGCTGCAGCAACCACACCGCCGGGACCGGGTACTCCCGCATGGTCAGCCCCAGGCCGACCTCGGCCATCTCGGCCAGCCGGTTGAAGTAGTAGTAGGGATCCCCGGCGATGTAGCTCTCGAAGGGGGTGGCGTAGATCAGCCCCATGACCAGGCGGCTGACGAGCCACAGCAGCGCGACCTGGCCCCCGCTCCGGATCCTGGAGAACCAACGCTCGGGCAGCAGGGTCGACACGGGCTCGCGTCCGTCGTGGTCGATCAGCGTGGTCACCGTGGTGTGTCCTCAGCCGAGAAGGAGACGGATGATCGAGATCAGGAAGATCAGGGCCATGACGCCGAGCAGGCCGAAGACGAAGCCCTTGCCCTTCCTGGTCTGGGGCTCGAATCCGATGCTGCCCGTGGTGAACTGGTGCATCGGCGCGGCGTAGAAGACGTCGACCTGTTGGCCGGGGGCCACGTGGACGCTGAGCTCGGCCTGTCCGTAGGTCCTGATCCATTGACAGCTGACCACCAGGTGGTGGACGCCGGCGGGTGCCGGTATCCGTTGGGTTCCCGACGACGGCAGGCCCACCCGGTGCCCGTTGATGGTCAGTGACGGCGGCACGAACGAACTGCTCATCACCGACCCCTGCACGGTCAGGTTGATGATGCCGCCACCGGGGGGCGCGTCGGGCGGCGCGGTCGCGGCAGCCCACCCCGGCGCGGGGTGGTGCGGATCCTGCGCCGGCGGAGGACGGTCGGACCAGGGCGGCTGCATGGCTTGGCTCACGGCGGGCATGCTATTGCCTGACGATCGTTCAGGCCCGACACCGCGCCGAACCACACGTCCGGCGCG
>JBMDXL010000521.1:0-2270 GCA_048594465.1 Microlunatus sp.
CGAGGATCCGGCGGGTCTCCTGGGCGTCGACCAGGTTGACGTCCAGGTCGCGCGGGTTGGCCACGGCCTCGGCGATGGCCTGGGGCGTGATCTCGTGGAAGACCATCCGGCGCGCCGGGACCTTGGGCTTGAGCTCCTGCAGCAGGTGCCAGGCGATGGCCTCGCCCTCGCGGTCCTCATCCGTGGCCAGCAGGAGCTCGTCGGCTCCGGAGAGGGCGTCCTTGAGCGACTTGATCGTCGCGCGCTTGTCGGGGTTGACCACGTAGAGCGGTTCGAAGCCGTTGTCGACGTTGACGCCGGTGCGCGCCCACTTCTCACCCGTGTACTTGGCCGGCACCTCCGCCGCCCCGGTCGGCAGGTCGCGGACGTGCCCACGGCTGGACTGGACGATGTACCCGTCGCCCAGGAAGCTGGCGATCTGGGTCGCCTTCTTGGGCGACTCGACGATCACCAGTCGTCGGCCTTTGGTCGTAGCCACGCTGTCCTCTTCTACTGCCTTGTGCTGCGCGTCGTCTCAGCCGGGGATCGGCTCGTGGCCCGTCGCCCACCGGCGGAGTCGCCGCCACTCTATGACGATCGATCCAGTACGCCCGGCGGCCGCTGTGGCCACGGACGGGACCATACAGGCCACGTCCACCCCGCCCCGGGAGGCGGCAGTCCGTCCCGAATCCGGCTCCGCGGTCTCGGGGTGCGCCTCAGCCGAACCAGCCGTCGGCGACCAGGGTGCGGAACCGGGGCAGCACGTCGGCCCGCAGGGCGGCCGCGTCCACGTCCAGCAGACCGGCCCGGGCGTCCAGCAGATCGCCCAGCGGCAGGTCCCCGTCGCAGGCGCCGAGCACCCCGGCCAGGGCGGTGTCGGCCTCGACCGCGCGCCGGAAGCCGCGCTGCTGACGCAGCACGATGTGCTGCGGGTCGGCCGCCCCCGGTTGACCGGTGGTCTCCTCCACCACGTCGCCGGTCAGCTCCCAGGCCCGCGCCAGCAGCGCGTCGTCGGGGAGCCGGGCGTCGCCGATCCAGCCCGCCTCGGCGGCCAGGGCGGGGGCGATCGGCTGCTCGACGGCGTACGGCCAGTCCTCGAAGCGCAGCCACGGGTCGTCCCGGCCCGCCCGGGTGAGCAGCAGCCAGCCCATCCCGACCGCCTCGATGCCCAGACCGGCGAAGTAGTCCAGCCACTCCGCGTACCGGCGGCGGTAGTCGGGCGACCCGGAAAGGCCGGCGTCGGCCAGCCAGAGCTCGACGTACACGGGCACCTCGAGCACCTCGCGCGGGCCCACGTGCGCGTCCAGCCCGCTGCCGGCCACCCAGCCGGCCAGCCGCTCGTCCCAGGGCTGCCCGGCCCGGTGCGCCCAGTTGCCGAGGATCTGGCAGGTGCCGTCGGGGTTGAGGTGGTCGACGGCGTGCCGGACCAGGTGCTCCATCAGCGCGTCGCCCGCGTACCCGGTCTCCCGGTAGGCCAGCCGCGCCTCCCCGGTCCGGGGCGGCGACATCACGTACGGCGGGTTGGTGGCGATCAGGTCGAAGCGACGCCCGCGGACGGGTTCGTAGAGGGAGCCGTCGAGCAGCTCGGCGTCGACGCCGTTGAGGGCGAGAGTGGTCCTGGCCAGCTCCAGCGCCCGCGCGTTGACGTCGGTGGCGGTGAGCGTCTCGGCGTGGGTGGACAGGTGCAGGGTCTGCACGCCGCACCCGGTGCCCAGATCGAGCGCAGTGGCCACCGGACGACGGACGGTCAGCTGGGCCAGGGTGCTGGAGGCCGACGAGAGACCGAGCACGTAGTCGGGCCGCATCGGCGCAGCCTGGCTGTCCAGCCCGGGGGTGAGGTCGGAGAAGACCAGGAAGTCGGCGTCCTCGGTCGCGTACGGGCGCAGGTCGACCGCCGCCCGGAGGGTCGCCCCGGTCCCGCCCTCCCCGGTCCCACCCGCCTCGGTCAGGATCCCGGCCCGGAGCAGGGGGTCGACCAGACCCGGCAGGGCCGCCTCGGCCGCCGCCCGGGCGACCGGGCGCTGCAACGGCCAGAGCCGGATCACCGTGGCCAGCGCGTCGTCCTCACCCCCGGCGCGCTCGCTGAGGGCCCGCTCGGCCGGGACGGTGTGGTTGCGGGCCAGGGCGGCGTGGGCGACCGGTCCCATCGCGTCGACCACCCGGTCGACCGTGTAGTCCGCGGCCTGCAGGGTGGCGCGCAGATCGCCGAGCACGGTCTGGTCGAGGACGCGGGTGTCGAGGGCGGACGAGGGCGGGGCATCGAGCTCGTGGGGGGCCTGGGACGGCATCGC
>JBMDXL010000522.1:0-3689 GCA_048594465.1 Microlunatus sp.
GACCGCGGCGACCGACCGGCTGGTCTCGGCCGGGGTGCCCAGTCCCGCCCACGACGCCCGCGAGCTGCTGGCCCACGCGCTGCGCCGGCGTCCGGTCCTGATCGGCCGCACCGACCCGGTGAGCCCGGAGCAGGCTGCGGCATTCGCCTCGCTGCTGGAGCGCCGGAGCGACCGGGTGCCGTTGCAGCACCTCACCGGGGAGGCCCCGTTCCGCTACCTGACCCTCGCGGTCGGTCCCGGCGCCTTCGTGCCCCGCCCGGAGACCGAGGTGATGACCGGGTGGGCCGTCGACCGGCTGCGCGAGCGGGCGACCGACGAACCGTCGGCGGTGGTGGTCGACCTGTGCACCGGGTCCGGCGCGATCGCCAAGGCGGTGGCCACCGAGGTCCCCGGCAGCCGGGTCTACGCGGTGGAGGTGTCCCCGGACGCGCACGCCTGGGCCGAGCGCAACCTGGCCGGCACCGACGTCACCCTGCTGCTGGGCGACATGGCCGAAGCGCTGCCCGAGCTCGACGGCACCGTCGACCTGGTCATCTGCAACCCGCCCTACGTACCGCTGGAGGCGTACGACTCCGTGGTGGTCGAGGCCCGGGACCACGACCCCGCCGTCGCCCTGTTCTCCGGTGAAGACGGCCTGGACGCCATCCGGGTGCTCACCGTGACGGCGGCCCGGCTGCTCCGCCCCGGCGGGCTCCTGACCTTCGAGCACGCCGAGGTCCAGGTCGACGCCGCTCCCGCCGTGGTGGTGGCGTCCGGCGGCTACCGGACGGTCCGGGACCATCGCGACCTGACCGGTCGGCCACGGTTCGTCACGGCCGTCCGCACTGCGTCGCCTCTGGCAGGATGGGACGAGTGAGTGCCCAGCCCGACCCCGAGAGCGTGACCGAGCCCGACGACGCGGCTGAGCACGACAGCCCCACCGAGCCCGAGCCCGAGCCCGAGGTCGGCCTCGGCTACCGGCGCTGGGACTGCGTCGGCGGTGATCCGGAGGTTCTCGCCCGGGCCGAGGAGGACGCCCGCGCCGCGATCGAGGCGGGGGAGTGCATCGTGCTCCCCACCGACACCGTGTACGGGATCGGCGCCGACGCCTTCAACGGCGAGGCGGTGCAGCGGCTGCTGGACGCCAAGGTCCGCGGTCGCGACATGCCCCCGCCGGTGCTGATCGCCGAGCCGTCCCTCATCCGCGCTCTGGCCACCGACATCCCCGACGGGGCCCGCGAGCTGGTCGCCCGGCACTGGCCGGGTCCGCTGACCATCATCCTCAAGCGCCAGCCGAGTCTGAAGATGGACCTGGGTGAGACCGAGGGCACCGTGGCGCTGCGGGTGCCCGACCACGAGCTCGCCCGGGACATCCTGCGCGCGACCGGTCCGATGGCGGTCAGCAGCGCGAACATCAGCGGCCTGCCGGCCGCCCTGTCCTGCGACGACGCCGTCGCCCAGCTGGGGGCCAACGTCGCGGTCTACCTGGACGGCGGGCGGGTCGGCGAGGACGGTCAGCCCGCCTCGACCATCGTCGACTTCACCCAGGCCGACCACGGCCAGGTGCTGCGCCGCGGGGCCCTGGGTCTGGCGGAACTGCGCGAGACGCTGCCGGAGCTGGAGGACCTGGTCGACGACGAGCCCGCGGAGGACGAGCCGGACGAGACAGAGCCGGACGGCACCGAGCCGGACGAGACCGAGCCGGACGAGACGACGGTGGACGACCAGGGGCCGGGCACGGCCGAGGACATCCGCGAGCAGATCGAGAGCCTGCCCGAACCGCCGGCTGGCGACGCTTCCGAGCCGGAGCCGTGGCACGAGCCGACCACCGACGAGCTGCGGATCACCCACCCCGATCACGACGTCGACCAGCCCGACCTGTTCGAGGCCGACCGCACCCCCGACGACCCCGGCACCCCGGGCCCGAGGGTCTAGCCCGTGCGGGAGTACCTGCTGGTGCTGCTGGTCGCCGCGGCGGTGACCTTCCTGGCCAGTGGTGTCTGCCGTCGGATCGCCCTCCGTGCGGGCGCGCTGGCCCAGGTCCGGGACCGGGACGTCCACACCGTGGCGATGCCCTACTTCGGCGGCGTGGCCATGTTCTTCGGTCTGCTGGCCGCGATCGTGCTGGCCTGGCAGCTGCCCTTCCTGGGTCGGCAGCCCCTGGTCCAGCAGGACTCGCTGGCCGTGCTGATCGCCGCCGCCGTGATCTGCGCGGTCGGGGTGCTGGACGACCTCTACGACCTGTCCGCCCTGACCAAGTTCGCGGGTCAGGTGCTGGCCGCCGGCATCGTGGTGGCGCTCGGGGTGCGGATGCTGTGGATCCCGCTGCCCGGCCAGCTGGTGTCGCTGGACTACGGCGCGTCGGTCGCCATCACCGTGTTCTTCATCGTGCTCTGCTCCAACGCGGTCAACTTCGTCGACGGTCTGGACGGCCTGGCCACCGGGGTGGTCGGGATCGGCGCCTGTGCGTTCTTCGCCTACTCCTACGTGCTGGTGGTCAGTCAGGACCTCACCAGGGCCACCACGTCCAGCCTGATCACGGTGGCGATCGCCGGCGCCTGCCTGGGCTTCCTGCCGCACAACTTCTTCCCGGCCCGGATGTTCATGGGCGACTCCGGGGCGATGCTACTGGGACTGCTGCTGGCGGCGTCGACCATCAGCCTGACCGGTCAGCTCGATCCCTCCCAGCTGAACCAGAGCGGTCTGATGCCGCTGGTGCTGCCGCTGGTGCTGCCGCTGGCCATCCTGGCGCTGCCCTTCCTGGATCTGGTCATGGCGTTCGTGCGACGCACGTACGCCGGTCGGTGGTGGTTCCTGCCCGACAAGCAGCACCTGCACCACCGGCTGCTCGAGCGCGGTCACAGCCAGCGGCGGGCCGTGCTGCTGATGTACATCTGGTCGGCGCTGGTCTCGTTCGGGGTGATCGTCCTGGGGCTGGTCCGCACCGACCGGCAGTGGCAGGTGGTCGCGGTCGTCGGGGTGATCGCCGTGGTGCTGCTGCTGGCCACCCTGGGCCGTCCGGTCCGGAGCGAGCGGCGACCGCGTAGCACAGTCGGCTGAGTCCCTACCACGCCCGGAGAACGGCGCGAGAGCCTGCTCACATCAGACCAGTTCGAGTTCTGGTTCGGTGGGTGCTTCGTGATAGTTTTCACGAACACTTTCGCCCTACGCCTGCGGCACGCCCTGCGTTCGCTGAGCCCCTGAAGACGAGGACGACACCTTCGATGACCTCCCCCCATCGGCCGGCCCCTGCGGCCGCCGCGGAGCGGTCCCCGGGTGCGTCGACGAGTGACAGCGAGGCCATCGTGGGCGGACCGAGCATCCACGTCGTCCGAGCCCGGCGGCTCCTCGTCGGCGGTCTCGTCGGCGGCGTCGCCGCGGCGGTGCTGTCGCTGATCGTGTTCACCGTGCTGGACGGCACCCGCGGGCTCGCGTCCGCCGCGCTGGCCGCGGTCATGGTGCTCTTCTTCTACGGCGTCGGTCAGCTGATCATGGTCGCCTTCGCCGACGCCGGCGCGCGGACCCTGCTCGCGGTGTCGATGGCCAGCTACACGGGTCGGGTCGTCGTGCTCGGTCTGGTGCTGCTGGTCTACAACAAGAACACCGACGCCTTCCCGGCGCTCTGGCCGATGGCCATCTTCCTCACCACGGTCGCCGTGGTGGTGGGCTGGATCGTGGTCGAGGTCTGGGTCTTCAACCGGCTGCGGATC
>JBMDXL010000523.1:0-6097 GCA_048594465.1 Microlunatus sp.
TCTTCGTTGACCGCGAGCGGGCGCTGTTCTCGTCCTGGTACGAGTTCTTCCCGCGGTCCGAGGGCGCCCACCTCGACGAGAACGGCGACTGGGTTTCCGGCACGTTCGACACCGCGCAGGGCCGGCTCGAGGCCGCCGCCGCGATGGGGTTCGACGTCGTCTACCTGCCCCCGATCCACCCGATCGGCACGTCCTTCCGGAAGGGCAAGAACAACACCCTGCAGGCCGGCCCGGGCGATCCCGGCTCCCCCTGGGCGATCGGCAACGTGGCCGGTGGGCACGACGCCATCCACCCCGATCTCGGTGACTTCGACGCCTTCGACCGGTTCGTGGCCCGGGCCAAGGAGCTCGGGCTGGAGATCGCCCTCGATCTGGCCCTGAACGCCTCACCCGACCACCCGTGGGTCACCCAGCACCCGGAGTGGTTCTCGCACCGGGCCGACGGCTCGATCGCGTACGCGGAGAACCCGCCGAAGAAGTACCAGGACATCTACAACTTCAACTTCGACGGCGATCCCGACGGCATCCGCGCCGCCTGGCTGGAGATCGTCCGGCTGTGGATGTCCCACGGCGTCCGGATCTTCCGGGTGGACAACCCGCACACCAAGCCGGTGGAGTTCTGGGCCTGGCTGTTCGCCGAGGTGCGCAAGACCGATCCCGACGTGCTGTTCCTGGCCGAGGCGTTCACCAAGCCGGCGATGATGCACGCGCTGGGCAAGGCCGGCTTCCACCAGGGCTACACCTACTTCACCTGGCGCAACGAGAAGTGGGAGATCGAGGAGTACCTGACCGAGCTGACCACCCAGTCGGACGCCTTCTTCCGGCCGAACTTCTTCGTCAACACCCCCGACATCCTGCCCAGCTTCCTGCAGTGGGGCGGGAAGACCGCGTTCACCATCCGCGCGGTGCTGGCGGCCACCCTGTCCCCCACCTGGGGGGTCTACGCCGGCTTCGAGCTGTTCGAGAACGAGGTGCTGGCCCGCGGCCGCGAGGAGTACCTGAACTCGGAGAAGTTCGAGTACCGCCCCCGGGACTGGGCGGCGGCGGAGGAGAGCGGGGAGAACCTGAACCTGCTGCTCGGCCGGCTCAACCAGATCCGTCGCGAGCACCCGGCCCTGCAGCAGCTGCGGGACCTGACCTTCCACCACGCCCCGCACAGCAGCGTGATCGTCTACTCCAAGCGGTCCGGTGACGACGTGGTGATCACCGTCTGCAACCTCGACCCGACCGCCATCGCGGAGTCGGAGATCGTCCTCGACATGGAGGCCCTGGGCCTGGCTCCCGGTGAGATCTTCCTGGTCCACGACCAGATCACCGGGCAGTCGTGGCGCTGGGGGCAGCGGGCCTTCGTCCGGCTCACCTTCGACGACCCCGCCCACGTCCTCACCGTGGTGCGGCAGGGCGACTCCCCGTACCGTGCGAAGGTCACGCCTTGATCGACCCCGAGCTGTCCGAGCAGCTGCTGAGGCACCTGACCGCGGCCCGCTGGTTCGCGGGCAAGGGGCGACGGGCCGAGATCGGCTCGCTGACCACCCTGCCGTGGCTGACCGAGGTCTCGCAGTGGCCGGCGGTCCGGGTGGAGATCGTCCGGGTCGACTACCCGCCCGCCGAGGATCCCGAGCCGGACGCCGACGACGCGCCCTGGCCGCACGAGCTCTACCAGCTGCTGGTCGCCTACCACCACGCCCCGGTGCCCGGGCTGCGGCACGCCGAGATCGGCCGGCGCACCGTCGAGGACCTGGGTCCGGTGATCGCCTACGATGCGGCCCAGGACCCACAGGCCTGCGCGCTGCTCTGGCGGCTGCTGCTGGACGGCGGTCACGCGCGGGATCGCGAGGCCGAGGTGTCCTTCCAGCGCACGGATGTCAGCGGTCTCGACCCGGACGTCACCCCGGTGCCCTTCACCGGGCAGCAGTCGAACACGTCGGTGATGTACGGCGACGTGGCCATGATCAAGTTCTTCCGCCGGATCGAGCTGGGCACCAACCTCGACATCGAGGTGCACGACGCCCTGGCCCGCACCGGGGTGACCGACGTGGCCCGGCTCTACGGCTGGATCAACGGCCGTTGGGTGCAGGACGGCACCCCCGTCGAGGCCGACCTGGCGATGGCGGTGCAGAAGCTGGCCGACGCCGAGGACGGCTGGGGTCTGGCGCTGGACTCGTTGCGCGACGGCGGTGACTTCGCCGACGACGCCGCCCAGCTGGGTCGCGCGCTGGCCCACATCCACGGGGCCCTGCGGCGGGCGTTCCCGACCGCCGAGGTGGACGGCTCCGCCACCGAGGCCGTGATGAACGGCCGCCTGACCGTGGCCGCGCAGGTCGCCCCGGTGCTGGACGAGCTCACTCCGGGGCTGCAGACGCTCTTCGCCGCCGTCGGGGCCGAGACGCTGCAGACCCAGCGGGTGCACGGCGACTTCCACCTCGGTCAGACGCTCCGAACGCCGTCGGGCTGGAAGATCATCGACTTCGAGGGCGAGCCGGCCAAGACGATGGCCGAGCGCCTCGCCCCCGACTCCGGTTGGCGCGACGTCGCCGGCATGCTCCGGTCGTTCGACTACGCCGCGGCCACCGTCCCGGGACCGGGGGCGGCGCGCTGGCTGGCGTCCGCCAGGGAAGCGTTCCTGACCGCGTACGCTGACGGTCCGCTGAGCGCGTCACAGCTGGCGACCCTGCAGGCGTACGTGGCGGACAAAGCGGTCTACGAGCTCGTCTACGAGGTCCGCAACCGACCTGACTGGATCGCGATCCCCCTGGGCGCGATCCGCACCCTGGCTGACACCACAGCTGACCAGAGCTGACGAAGGAGAACACGATGGCATTCGACCCCGGCGGTGAGCTGACCGGATGGGACCTCACCGGTTTCCACGAAGGTCACGACACCGAGGCGTGGCGGCGGCTCGGCGCACACGAGATCACCGTCACCGACAGCGAGCGGGGTCAGATCTCCGGCACGCGCTTTGCGGTGTGGGCACCCAACGCCCAGACCGTGCGACTGGTGGGTGACTTCAACTACTGGAACGGCGACGCCTCCACCATGCACCTGGTGCCGGGGTCCGGGGTCTGGTCGCTGTTCGTGGAGGGCGTCGGGACCGGGACCCTCTACAAGTTCGAGGTGCTGGGCGCCGACGGCGTGTGGCGGCTCAAGGCCGACCCGTTCGCCCAGTTCTGCGAGGCGCCGCCGCACAACGCCTCCATCGTCTACAAGTCCCAGTACGAGTGGGGCGACGACGAGTGGCTGTGGTACCGCGGGCAGAAGAAGCAGTACCAGGAGCCGGTCAGCGTCTACGAGCTCCACCTGGGGTCGTGGCGCAAGGGTCTGACCTACGTCGAGCTGGCCCGCCAGCTGGTGGAGTACGTGACCTGGCAGGGCTTCACCCACGTCGAGCTGATGCCGGTGGCCGAGCACCCGTACGACGGCTCGTGGGGCTACCACGTGACCGGCTACTACGCCCCGATCTCCCGGGTCGGCTCCCCCGACGAGTTCCGCTACCTGGTCGACGAGCTGCACAAGGCCGGCGTCGGGGTGATCGTGGACTGGGTCCCGGGACACTTCGCCACCGACCCCTGGGCGCTGCAGCGCTTCGACGGCACCGCGCTCTACGAGCACGAGGACCCGCGGCTCGGCTGGCACCCCGACTGGGGCTCCTACATCTTCAACTTCGGCCGCAACGAGGTGAAGGCGTTCCTGATCTCCAACGCCTTCTACTGGCTCGAGGAGTTCCACATCGACGGTCTGCGGATCGATGCGGTCGCCTCGATGCTCTACCTCGACTACTCCCGCGAGGCCGGCCAGTGGGTGCCGAACATCCACGGGGGCAACGAGAACCTCGAGGCGGTCGAGCTGCTGCAGCGGGTCAACGAGCACAACTACCGCCGCAAGCCCGGCATCATGATGATCGCCGAGGAGTCGACCTCGTGGCCGGGGGTCACCCGGGCGATCGACCAGGGCGGACTGGGCTTCGGCTTCAAGTGGAACATGGGCTGGATGAACGACTCGCTGCGCTACCTGGGCCGCGAGCCGATCTACCGGCAGTACCACCACCACGAGATGACCTTCGCCATGGCGTACGCCTACTCGGAGAACTTCGTGCTGCCGATCAGCCACGACGAGGTCGTGCACGGCAAGGGCTCGATGTTCGAGCGGGTGCCGCAGGACGAGTGGCGCAAGTTCGCGACGATGCGCGCCTTCTACGCCTTCATGTGGGCCCACCCGGGCAAGAAGCTGCTGTTCATGGGCACCGAGTTCGGTCAGCGGCGCGAGTTCTCCGAGTCCCGCAGCATCGACTGGGACGAGAGCGCGCACTGGGGTCACCGCGGGGTGCAGCGCCTGGTCAAGGACCTGAACGCGGTCCTCAAGGCCCACCCGGCCCTGTTCGCCCTGGACAACGACCCGGCGGGCTTCCGCTGGATCAACGCCGACGACGCCGGCGGCAACGTCTTCTCCTGGGTCCGTTTCGACGGGGAGGGGCAGATGATCGCCTGCATCACGAACTTCTCCTCCGAGCCCCGACCGGACTACCGCGTCGGGCTGCCGGCGGAGGGCGCGTGGCAGGAGATCCTGAACACCGACGCCGACGTCTACGACGGCACCGGAGGCATCGGCAACCTGGGCGAGGTCGTGGCCCATCCCGTGCCCTCCAACGGGTTCCCGGCCTCGGCCAACGTGACCATCCCGCCGCTGGGCGCGGTCTGGCTGCTGCACCAGGCGGCTCCGACCGAGGAGACCGCCGACACCGCCCAGGTGGAGGCCGGCACCCGGGCCGCGGCCAAGCAGGCCTCGCCCCGACCGAGCCGCAAGGTCGCCCAGGTCGGCGGTGCCGAGGACACCGAGTCCCCGGCCACGAAGCCGCCGGCGAAGAAGGCTGCGAAGAAGATCGCCGGCGCGAAGGCCCCGGCCACGAAGTCGGCGACAGCGAAGGCCCCGGCCAAGGCCCCGGCGAAGAAGACGGCCGCGAAGAAGACCGCCGCCACGAAGGCCGCCGCAGCGGTCGAGGAGACCGTGGAGAAGGCGGCCTCAGCCGTCGAGGACACGGTCGAGAAGGCCGCTGCCGCGGTGAAGAAGGTGGCCGCGAAGAAAGCCCCGGCCAAGAAGGCGGCCAAGAAGTCGGCGGCCGAGAAGACTCCCCCGCCGGAGTCGTGAACGAGTCCGTTCGGCTGACGGTCGGCGATCACGGGATCGCCGACCTCAGCTGGCCGGCGGGCACCCCCGCCGACGCCCTGCAGCAGCAGATAAGCACGCTGGCCGACGAGGCCCTCGCCAGCGGCGTGCGCCGGATCGAGGTCGCGGTCCCGACCGACGACCACGGAGCCCGTCGGGCGGTGCTCCGGTCGGGCTTCCGGCTGGAGGGCACCCGACGCGCGGTGGCGCGCCGGGACGACGGCAGCTACGGCGACCTCATGCTGTTCTCCCGGCTGGCCGGTGACCTGGTCGGTGGTCCGCACGGCTTCTCCGGGGTGATGAACACCGTGCTGCCCCGCAAGCGCGTGATCGCCCACGTCCTGATGCGCGACGCCACCGGTCGCATCCTGCTCTGCGACACCGCTTTCAAGAACGACTGGGAGCTGCCCGGGGGCATCGTCGAACCGGGCGAGCCGCCCCGGGACGGCGCGGTCCGGGAGGTGGCCGAGGAGCTCGGGCTGGAGCTGGCCGTCGGCCGGCTGCTGGTGGTGGACTGGCTGCCGCCGTACCTGGGCTGGGAGGACGCCCTGGAGCTGATCTTCGACGGCGGCCGCGTGCACGAGGACGACCTGGCCTCGTTCTCCCTGCAGGACAACGAGATCCGTTCGGTCTCGCTGCTGACCCTGGAGGAGGCGGCCACCGTCGTCACGCCGCTCTCCCACCGGCGCCTGAGCGTCGCGGTCGGGCTGGCGGACGATGAGGCGGCCTACCTCCAGGACGGCCACCCGATCGGGATCGGCGGGAGCCGGTGACCACCGACGACCGGCCGCTGGTGATCCTGCAGCCGGCCCCGCAGCGGGCCGACCGGATCTTCACCTCGGCGGCGCGGGCCGAGCTGGAGCGGAGCTTCCGGGTGGTCGAGCTCGTCGATGATCATGGTCCGGAGGTGTTCGAGCGGGTGCTGCCGGAGGCGTTC
>JBMDXL010000524.1:0-2452 GCA_048594465.1 Microlunatus sp.
GGCGAAGACCACGACGAGCACGATCCCGGCCCAGAACGCGGGCACGGCCAGGCCGATCTGGGCGACCGCGCCGGCCGCGAACCCGTCGAGGTGGCGCCGCCGGACCGCGGCCAGCATGCCGAGCGGCACCGCGACCACGACGGCGACGATCATGGCGATCCCGGTGAGCCAGCCCGTGACGGCCAGCCGGGAGGCCACCTCCGGCCCGACCGGGGTCCGGGTCCGCGCGGAGACCCCGAGATCGCCCTGCAGCAGACCACCCACCCACTCCAGATAGCGGACGACCACCGGACGGTCGAGTCCGAGCTCGCGGCGGAGCCGTTCCAGCTCGACCGGCGACGCCCCGGTGCCCAGGATGACCTGGGCCACGTCGCCGGGCAGCGCGGCGCACAGCGCGAAGACGACCACCGAGGCCACGGCGAGGGTCAGCAGATAGATGCCCGCCCGCACGCCGAGCGCACCGGCGAGCGATCGCCCGCGCCGGGCTCCGGGCCGGTCCGACACCGGTCCGGTCTCGACCGTGGTCAGCGACACGACAGAGCAGCGTACCGGGGCCGCGCCGGGCTCAGCGGCGGATCGTGGTGAGGTCGAACGACAGGCTGGTCGCGTTCTCGCCGATCCCCACCAGTCCTGCCCGCACCACCAGCAGGTTGGGCAGCAGGAACAGGAAGTCGGCCACGGCCTGGTCGGCCAATCGTCGCGCCACGGCGCCGAGATCGGCGACCTGCTGCTCCTCGGTGCCCCGGTCGGCCGCGGCCACGAGCCGCTGCACCTCGGCGTCGTCGTAGCGCCAGTAGTAGGCGGGGTCGGCCCACTTCACCAGGTCGCGTGGCTCGACGTGGGCCACGATGGTCAGGTCGTAGTCGGCCCGGGTGAACACCTGGTCCAGCCAGCGGGACGGGAACTCCAGCTCCTCGGTGGTCACCTCGACCCCCACCTCGCGCAGCTGGCTGGCCACGAACTGGGCGGCCGCCACCGCGTACGGCAGCGTCGGCACCCGGAACCGCAGCCGTCGCGCCGGGTCCCACCCGGCCTCGGCGAGCAGCCGGCGCGCCTCGGCGGGGTCGTAGGGGTTGACGTCGGTGAGGTCGGCGTACCAGGGGTCGGTGGGCGGCACCATCGAGCCGATCAGCGTGCCCTTGCCCGCCCACACCGTGTCGAGCAGGGCCCGGCGGTCGACCGCCCGCAGCAGCGCCCGGCGGAGCCGGACGTCGGCCAGCACCCCGGCGTGGTTGAACCCCATCACCACCTCGCCCTGGGTGGTGCCCTCGATGATCCGGAACCGCCCGGGGTCGGAGAACTGGTCGAGGGCCTGGGGCGCCTGGAGATTGGAGATCACGTCGAGCTGGTCGGCCAGCATCGCCGCGTTCATCGCGTTGGGATCGGCGAAGTAGCGGATCGTCACCCGGGTGAAGTGGGGCAGCTCGCGGCCGTAGTCGTCGCGTCGGGTCAGCACCAGGTCGGTGCCCCGGCTCCAGCTCTGCACCGCGTACGGTCCGGAGCCGGCCGGGGTCGAGGCCAGGTCGCCGGTGGCCTGCGCGTCGAACACGATGCCGGCGCTGGAGGTCATCCAGTACAGCCACGAGTTCGACGGCCGGCTCAGGGTCACCGTCACCGTGGTCGGATCGGTGGCCGCGACCGAGCGGACCGGCTCCATCTGGCGCTTGAGCACCGCCGATCCCTCGCGCCGGACCCGCTCGATGCTCCAGACCACGTCGTCGGCGGAGACGGCGCGGCCGCCGACGAACCGGGCGTCGGGGTCGAGGGTGAAGGTGTAGGTCAGCCGGTCGTCGCTGACCGTGTGCTCGGTGGCCAGCAGCGGCTGGATCTCGCCGGCGTCGTCGATCCGCAGCAGGGTCTCGTAGACGTTGTAGAGCAGCGCCTGCGGGATGGCGGCGGCGTCACCGATCGTCGGGTCGAGGTTGGGTGGCTCCGCGGTGGCGCCGACGGTGAGTTCGGTCGCGGGCGGGGCGGGGGGCCCGGCGCCGGGCGTGCAGGCCACGGCCGCGGTCGCCACCGGGGCCAGGGTGATCAGGGCCAGCAGGCTGCGTCGTCTCATCGCGTCCGTACCGTACTGGGTGCGAGATCGGACCAGGACGTCCACTCGCCCACCGATCGGGCGTGGGTGAGCGCGGCGAAGATCGCGTCGGTGAACACCGCGGCCGAGGCGGCGAGCAGGTCGTTGACCGTGAACAGCCGGGCCGCGGGGTCGGTGGGCAGCGGGCGGCGGCCCGAGGCCAGCCCGAACACGGTGTCGCCGTCGAGCATCGAGTGCAGCGGCCGGATCGCGCGGGCCATGCCGTCGTGGCCGACCTGGGCCAGCTTGCCCGCCTGCGGTTTGGTCAGCACGGCGTCGGTCATCACCACCCCGATCGTCGTGGCGAAGCTGGTGGTCGCGGGAAGGGCCGACAGCGCGGCCCGCTCCTCCTCGGACGCCTGGTCGAGCACCTGG
>JBMDXL010000525.1:0-4487 GCA_048594465.1 Microlunatus sp.
GGCAACTACCTCGGCAGCGGTCCCGATGTCTGGTACACCCCGAACCACTACGACACCACGGTGTCGGAGACCCGGATCGCCTCCTACATCGCGATCGCCCGCGGTCAGGTCCCGGCCAAGCACTACGTCGGCACCTGGCGCACCTTCCCGGCCACCCAGGACTGGTCCTGGCACGAGCAGCAGCCGACCGGGCGGACCCGCACCTACCTGGGGATCGACGTCTACGAGGGCGTGTACTCCCACCTCGGGCTCACGGCCGTGCCGGGCTGGGGCGGCTCGATGTTCGAGGCCCTGATGCCGAACATGTTCGTGCCCGAGGAGCGCTGGGCGCCGCGCTCGTGGGGTCCCAACCACCGCCACACCGTGGCCATCCACCGCAAGCACGGTCTGGAGGAGGCGAAGTACGGGTTCTGGGGCTTCTCCCCCTCCAGTGAGCCGGGCGGCGGCTACCGCGAGTACGGCGTGGACGCCATCGGGCTCAACCCCGACGGCTACTTCTCCGACGTGGAGAAGACGAACTTCGACAAGGGCTTCGGGCCCTTCCGGGTGGGCAAGAACCCGACGCCGACGTACGGCGACGGTGTCGTCACGCCGCACGCCCTGTTCCTGGCCATGCACCACGAGCCGAAGCAGGCGTACGACAACCTGGTGAAGCTGACCCGCGAGCACGACGCGTACGGCGAGGGCGGGTTCTACGACGCCATCGCGGTCACGTCCGGCACGGTGGCCAAGCGCTACCTGTCGCTGGACCAGGCCATGGTGATGGGCTCGATCGGCAACGTCTACGGCCGGGAGGCGGTCCGCCGCTACTTCGCCGTCGGCGACGTCGAGAAGCGGATCAAGCCGCTGCTGGCCATGGAGAAGTTCTCGCTGTAGTCGTCATTCGCTGCTCGTGCCGCGCTCACGACGGGAGCCGGTGGCCCTGCCCCTAGGGTGGCGAGATGATCACCATCGCCGGTCTGACACCCTCGGTCGATCTCACCTATCTCGTCGACCATCTCGAGCTCGGCCGGATCCACCGGCCGACCGAGGTGGTGCGGCGGGCCGGGGGCAAGCCGCTCAACCTCGCTCGCGCTGCCGCCGCGCTCGGGGCCGACGTGTCCATCGTGGCGGTGCTGGGTGGCTGGACCGGCGACTGGCTGGAAGGTGAGCTGCGACGGGCCGAGATCACGGTCCGCCGGGTGACCACCCCGGTGCTGACCCGGACCTGCGTGTCGATCAGCCCGGCGGACGCCGACGAGCTGACCGAGCTGTACGAGTACGCCGAGCCCATCCCGGCCGACGTGTGGACGCAGGCGCGGGAGGCCCTGATGGCCGAGCTCGCCGACCGGCCGGGTTGGCTGGTGATCGCGGGAGGCCCGCCCCGCGGTCTGCCGCCGACCGGACTGGCCGAGCTGGCCGAGCTGGCCCACCACGCCGGCTGCCGGGTGGCCGTCGACACCCACGGCGCCTCGCTGGTGCCGCTGCTGCACAGCCACCCCGAGCTGCTGAAGATCAACCGGGCCGAGGCCGCTGCGGTGCTCGGCGCCGGGCCCGACAGCGGCTTGGCCGACATGGCCACGGCGTTGCAGGCGAAGACGGGCGGTGCCGTCGTGCTCACCGACGCCACGGCCGGCTCGTACGGTCTGGGCACCGACGGCCGCGTTCACCCGGTGGCGGCGCCGGAGCTCCGTGGCCGGTTCCCGGTGGGCAGCGGGGACTCCTACCTGGGCGGGCTGCTCACCGCCCTCGACCGGGGCGAGGACCTGAGCGCGGCCCTGAGACTGGCCGCGGCCGCCGGAGCGGCGAACGCCCAGGTCCCCGGTCCGGGCAGCTTCGACCCCGAGCTCGTACGTCAGCTCGCCACATAGTCTCGACGACTCCCGACGCTGTCCGCTCATGAGCGCAGCGGAGTGGCGAGTGACGTCTACGCGGCCCCGTGGAGCAGGTGCCGGACCTGCTCCACGTCGGCGTGCATCTGCTCGATCAACGCGGCCATCCCGCGGTACTTCACCTGTCCCCGCAGTCGGGCGTAGAAGTCGATGGCGATCTCGACGCCGTACAGCTCGAGGTCGTCGCGGTCCAGCACGTACGCCTCCACCCGGCGCTCGACACCGTCGAAGGTCGGGTTGGTGCCGACCGAGATGGCGGCGGGCCAGCGGGGCGCGGCGGGGTCGTCCAGGCGGGTGACCCAGCCGGCGTACACCCCGTCGGCGGGCACGGCCAGACCGGGCGCGAGGGCGATGTTGGCGGTCGGGAACCCCATCTCGCGGCCACGCTGGTCCCCTTGGACCACCACCCCGGTCATCCGGAACACCTGGTCGCTCAGCTCGCGGACCCGACCGAGATCGCCCTCCTCGACGGCGTGCCGGATCAGGGTGGAGGACGAGGGCAGGGCGCCGTCGGAGAAGAGCGGCAGGGCGTCGACGGCGAACGAGCCGGCGCCCAGCTCGGCCAGCAGGGCGGGGTCACCGGCCGCCCGGAAACCGAACCGGAAGTTCTCCCCCACCACCACCCGGACCGGGTCCAGCGGGCGCAGCACCCGCTCGACGAACTCCGCCGGGCTCCAGCCGGCCACCTCCGGGGTGAAGTCGACCACCACCACCTCGTCGACCCCGGCCGCCAGCAGCATCTCGCGCCGGTGCTCCAGCGTGGACAGCAGCGGCGGCGCCTGGTCCGGACGGATCACCGACATCGGGTGCGGCCAGAACGTCACCGCCACCAGCCGGGCCCCGGGTTCGTGCTCCCGCGCGACCCGGAGCAGTCCGACGTGGCCCCGGTGCACGCCGTCGAAGTTGCCGATGACGACGACCGTTCGCGGGTTCAACCGAGCTCCTTCTGGGCGAGACGGGCCCTACCGGGACGACAGCAGCGCCAGTTAACCACGCGCGTCGGCGGGGCGGTCTCAGCCGACGAAGACCGCTTCCGGCACGGCGTCGACGCCCTCGGGGCGGTACAGCGCCAGGAAGTCACCGTCCGGGTCGAACACCGCCGTACGCCCGCCCGGCAGACCGGTGTCGGGCAACCGACGGCCCACGCGGACGGCGGCGGCCTGCTCGTCGGTCAGGTCCAGGGCCGGGAAGCACCGGCGGGCGACCGCCGCGATCGGGGTCACCGTCACCGCGTCGCCCTCCAGGTCCTGCGCCTCGGACAGAGTGAACGGACCGACGCGGCTGCGCCGGAGGGCCGTCAGATGACCGCCGGTGCCGAGCGCGGTCCCGAGGTCGCGGGCCAGGGCCCGGACGTAGGTGCCGGAGCTGCACTCGACCTCGACGTCCAGGTCGGTGACCGGCGTGCCGTCCCCGGCGATCACCTCCCGGCGGGAGACGACCTCCAGACGGGACACGGTCACCGTCCGCGCGGCCAGGGTGACGTCCTCCCCGGACCGCACCCGGGCGTACGACCGGACCCCGCCGACCTTGATCGCCGACACCGACGACGGCACCTGGGCGATCTCGCCGCGGAGGTCGGTCAGCGCCGCCTCGATCGCGGCGTCGGTCACGTCGCGGGCACCGGGCGCCGAGGTGGGCTCACCCTCGGCGTCGTCGGTGACCGTGCTCTGACCGAGCCGGATGGTGGCCCCGTACGCCTTGTCGGTGAGGGCGAGCTGGCCCAGCAACCGGGTGGCCCGCCCGACCCCGAGCACCAGCACCCCGGTGGCCATCGGGTCCAGGGTGCCGGCGTGCCCGATCTTGCGGGTGCCGAGCACCCGGCGCGCCCGCCCGACGACCTGGTGCGAGGTCCAGCCGGTCGGCTTGTCGACCACCAGCACACCCGCCGGCGGACCGGACCCGGCCCGCGCGGCGGCCACGTCAGGCGCGCTCGTCGTCGGACGCGGATCCGTCGGCACCGGGGGCGTCGTCGTCCTCGTCGTCAGAGTGCTTGTACGGATCAGGATCGCCGGCGTACACCGCACCGACGGCCTGCTCGGCCACCTTCGCGTCGCCGTCCTTGGCCGCCGCGATCAGGTCCTCGAGCTGGCGGGCCGTCTCCGGCACGACGTCGGGCACGAAGACCAGGCTCGGGGTGAACTTCAGCCCCAGCTGCTTGCCCACCTGGGACCGGATCATCCCCGTGGCCGAGTGCAGCGCCGCCCCCGTGTTCGCCTGCTCCTCGGGCGTCCCGTAGGCGGTGTAGAACAGCTGCGCGTCCCGGCTGTCGCCGGTCAGCCGCACGTCGGTGATGGTGACGAACCCCAGCCGCGGGTCCTTGATCCGCCGCTTGAGCATCTCCGCGGCGATCACCTTGATGTCCTCGGCCAGCTTCAGCACCCGGGGCGAAACCATCGTCCTTCTCCTTCTGCAACAGGTCCGAGGACCCGATCTCAGTTTCTTGCTCCAACAGGTCGTACGAGACCCCATGCCCGGCCCGGGCACCGCCCGCCCGTTCGAGCGGGTTGGCCGCCCTGGGGCGGTTCGGGTGTGGTAGGGCGTTGCATCGCGGGCCCTCAGCACAGACTCTCATCGGCGCAGAGACTCCCGCGATGCTGGGCGGAACCCGACCCAGGG
>JBMDXL010000526.1:0-7359 GCA_048594465.1 Microlunatus sp.
TCCACGACCAGCCCGACCCCGACTGGTTGCGGCGTCCGGACGTCGCCGAGGGTCTCGCGCTGCTGGAGGCCGCGGGTCTGCCGTTCGACCTGGTCGCGGTCCTGCCGCGGCACCTGGAGCACGTGGGCTACCTGGCCGAGCGGTTCCCGGCCCTCACGATCGTGATCGACCACCTGGCCAAGCCCCCGATCGGCACCGAGCAGCGTCAGCCCTGGCTCGGTCTGATGACCGCAGCCGCGGGCCACCCCCGGGTACGGGCCAAGCTGTCCGGGCTCTACCGGGCGGGCGGGGGTCCGCCGGCCACCGACGACGAGCTGCGGCCCTGGGTGTCCGACGCCCTCGACCTGTTCGGTCCGCAGCGCCTGCTGGTGGGCAGCGACTGGCCGGTGGCCGAGGTGGCGGGCGGCTACCTCCCGGTGACCGGCTCGGTGGTCCGGGTGGTCCGCGACCTGCTGGACGACCTCGACGCCGCCCGGGTGCTGGCCGGCACCGCGGCCGAGGTCTACGGTCTGACACTCCCCGACGCCCGGACGCCGGCCGCCCCGTGAGTCGGTGGCACCTGAGTCGGTGGGTTCGGAGTCGGTGGGTCCGGTGACGGCGGTGGACCAGGTGGCGGCTCTCGCGTCGGTGCGGGAGGAGGTCCGGCTCCGGGTGCCGGCGGCGGCGCGTCGGCCGATCCTGGTGGTGGGCGCGGGCGCCATCGTGGACACCGCCCACCTGCCGGCCTACCGGGCGGCCGGTCTGCCCGTGGTGGGGCTGGTCGACCCGGACCGGCGCCGCGCCGAGGAGGTCGCCGCCCGCCACGGGATCGGCCGCGTCCACACCGACCTGGCGTCGGCGCTGGCCGACGACGAGGTCGAGGTGGTCGACGTCGCCGTCCCGGCCGACCGGCAGCCGGCGATCGTGACCGCCGCCCTGCAGGCGGGCAAGCACGTGCTGGCGCAGAAGCCGTTCGCCCCCGACGCCGCCACGGGCGAGCGGCTCGTCCGGCTCGCCGAGACGCGGGCCCGGGTGCTGGCGGTCAACCAGCAGCTGCGGTTCGACGAGGGCGCCGCGGCGGCGTACGCGATGGTCCGGCGCGGGTGGATCGGCCAGGTGTCGGCGCTGACCATCGCGGTGGACGTCTGGACCCCGTGGGAGAGCTGGCCCTGGCTGCTCCGCGCGCCGCGGCTGGAGATCTTCTACCACTCGATCCACTACCACGACCTGGTCCGCTGGTTCCTGGGCGAGCCCAGCCGGGTGTTCTGCCTGGCCGGGCGCCGGCCCGGTCAGGAGGCGGTCGGTGAGACCCGGACCGTGTCCAGCTACAGCTACCGCGACGACCTGGTCGCGACGGTCGCCGCCACCCACGCCAACGACCACGGGGACGCCCGGGCCGAGTTCCGGATCGAGGGCACCGAGGGTGTCGTCAAGGGCACCTTCGGTCTCCTCTACGACTACCCGACGGGACGTCCGGACACCCTGGAGATCACCAGCCGGGTGCTGGGTACCGACGGCTGGTTGCCCTACCCGGTCACCACCCGCTGGATCCCCGACGCGTTCCTCGGGCCGATGGCCTCCGTGCTCGCCGCCGCGGCGGGTGGGCCGGCGCCGCGGTCCTCGGGTCGGGACAACCTCGGCACCCTGCGGCTGGTCGAGGCGCTCTACACCTCGGCCGAGACCGGCGAGTCGGTCGTCCCCTGACCCGGTGGGAAATCCGCGGGCCACGGCCGGTGCCCGGACCCTAGGATCGGTCCATGATCATCGTGCCGACCGCTGTGCTGCCGCTCGCCACCCGCGCGACGTCGGCCCAGCAGCCCTGCTCCGGGGAGGGCGACGCCGGTCTCCGCTGGTGATCACCGCCCTGCTGGCCGGTCTGGTCGCGGGCTACGGGATCGCGCTCCCGGTGGGTGCGGTGGCGGCCTACCTGATCACGCTCGGGGCCGCGCACGGTTTCCGTACGGCGGCGGCCGGTGGACTCGGGGCCGCGACGGTCGACACCGCGTACGCCCTGCTGGCGGTCGTCCTGGGCGCCGTCCTCGCGCCGGTGATCATGGCGGTCCAGACGCCGCTGCGCTGGCTGTCGGCGCTGGTGCTGGTCGGGGTCGCGGTGCGGATGATCATCTCCGGGCTGCGGGCCGGCCCGCTCGGTGACCAGCCTCCCGATGCGCCCTCGCCGCGTCGCGCGTACGTCACGGTCCTGGCGATCACCGCGGTCAACCCGGCCACCGTCGTCTACTTCGCCGCCCTGGTCGGCGGGTCCACGGTCGCCGTCGGTGGGTCGGCGGCGTCTGCGGTCTTCGTGCTGGCCGCCGGGGCCGCCTCGGCGAGCTGGCAGCTGGTGCTGGCCGGCGCCGGGGCCGGTCTGTCGCGGGTGCTGACCGGTCCGGCGGCCCGGCGCTGGACCGGGATCGGTGGCGCGCTCGTGGTGCTGGCGCTCGCCGCGTGGACGGTCGGGCGTCCCTGAGACCCCCGGGGGGCCGAGCGGACTAGGTTGGCGGGATGGACGCGTTGCTGGTGCTGACGAACGCCGCCGCCGGCTCCTCCGACGCCGACCACCTCGACCGGGCCCTGGCGGTCCTGCGGGACGGGGCCGAGGTCGAGGTCGTCCGCACCGGTGCCGACGGAGCGCTCGACGCCGCCCTGGACCGGCGCGACGGTCGGACGCTGGTGGTGGCCGGGGGCGACGGCAGCCTGCACCTGACCGTCGCCCGGGTGCACGACCGGCAGGAGCTCGCCGACGCCGTGCTCGGTCTGCTGCCGCTGGGCACGGGCAACGACTTCGCCCGCGGCACGGGGATCCCGTTGGACGTCGAGGCCGCGGCCCGGGTGGTCCTGGACCACCGCGTCCGGGACGTGGACCTGATCGCCGACGACGCGGGTCAGGTGGTGGTGAACAACGTGCACCTGGGCATCGGCGCCGACGCCTCGCGCTACGGGGCCCGGTGGAAGGAGCGGCTGGGCCGGGTCGGCTACCCGCTCGGGGTGCTCCAGGCGGCGTTCGCCGACCCGTACCGGCTCCGGGTCACCGTCGACGACGAGGTCGTGAACGACGGTCAGCACAGTGTGCTCGAGGTGTCCATCGGCAACGGGGCGACGGTCGGCGGGGGACTGGCCCTGAACCCGGGCGCGGACCCCGACGACGGTCGGTTGGACGTGCTGGTCGCCCGCGCCACCGGAGCCTGGCGGCGGGTCACCTACGGCGTCGACCTGGCCCGGGCGCGCCATCCCCAGCACCGCGACGTGGAGCACCGCCTGGCCACCCGGGTGGCGATCAGCGGTCAGCCGGTGCACGTCAGCGGCGACGGGGAGATCGAGGGACCGATCACCCGGCGCGAGTGGCGTCTGCTGCGCAACGCCATGAACGTGATCCTGCCGGCCTGACGAGCTGACGGACTGACGGCTGGCTGATCTAGCTCCCCGGTCGTCGCCGCCCGCCCGGGCCCTGACGCGATCCGCCGTCGCGCACTAGGATCCGGCCATGAGGGTGGGCGTACCGGCGGAGGTCAAGAACCACGAGTACCGGGTGGCGATCACCCCGGCCGGTGTGCACGAGCTGGTGCGCCACGGCCACCAGGTCACCGTGGAGGCGTGCGCCGGGCTGGGGTCCTCGATCGCCGACACCGAGTTCGCCGCCGCCGGCGCCACCATCGCGTCGGGCCCGGACGAGGTGTGGTCGTCCGCGGAGATGATCTTGAAGGTGAAGGAGCCGATCGCCGTCGAGTACGACCGGATGCAGCCCGGCCAGGTGCTGTTCACCTACCTGCACCTGGCCGCCGGTCGCGACTGCACGCACGCCCTGCTCGACCGACGGGTCACCGGGATCGCGTACGAGACGGTCCAGCTGCCGTCCGGGCAGCTGCCGCTGCTCGCCCCGATGAGCGAGGTCGCCGGCCGGCTCGCCCCCCAGGTCGGGGCGTATCACCTGATGCGCCAGGGCGGCGGCCGCGGCACCCTGATGGGCGGGGTGTCCGGGGTCTACGCGGCCAAGGTGGTGGTGATCGGCGCCGGGGTCTCCGGGATGAACGCCGCGGCCATCGCGCTGGGCATGCAGGCCGAGGTCCGGCTGCTGGACCACCACATCGACCGGCTGCGCGAGGTCGACCGGATCTACCAGGGCCACCTGCAGACGGTCGCCTCCAACGCGTACGAGATCGAGCGGGCGGTGGTCGACGCCGACCTCGTGATCGGGGCCGTGCTGGTGCCCGGGGCCAAGGCGCCGACCTTGATCAGCAACGAGCTGGTCGCCCGGATGCGGTCCGGGAGCGTCCTGGTCGACATCGCCATCGACCAGGGCGGCTGCTTCGCCGACAGCCGACCCACCACCCACGCCGAGCCGACGTACATGGTGCACGGGTCCGTCTTCTACTGCGTGGCCAACATGCCCGGGGCCGTCCCGCACACGTCGACGTACGCACTGACCAACGTCACGCTGCCGTACGTGGTGAGTCTGGCCGACCGCGGCTGGCAGGCCGCGTGCCGGTCGGACCCGGCCCTGGCCCTGGGGCTCAACACCCACGACGGTGAGCTGGTCAACGGACCCGTGGCCCAGGCGCACGGGTTGGCGCACCGTCCGCTCGCCGAGGTGCTCGGCTGACCGGCAGCGATCGGGCGGTGTCCGTCGAGCTGACCGCGGCCCAGGGGGTCGAGGGCTACCTGGACCACCTCCGGGTGGAACGGGGGGTGTCGCCGCACACCTCGGCGGCCTACCGTCGTGATCTTCGTCGCTACCTGGAGTTCCTGGCCGGCAAGGGGATCGCCGACCTGGAGCAGGTCACCCCCTCGGTGGTGGCCGAGTTCGCCGGTGACCTGCGCGCGGGCGAGCTGGCCCCCGCCAGCGCGGCCCGGATCGTGGTCGCCGTCCGCAGCCTGCACCGGTTCGCCGCCGACGACGGACTCACCACCACCGACCCGGCGCGCGAGGTCGCCCCGCCCAGGTCCGGCCGCCGGCTGCCCAAGGGGTTGAGCCTGGCCGACGTGCAGGCGCTGCTGGAGACCCCGCTGGTGGAGACACCGCTGGGACTGCGGGACGCCGCCCTGCTGGAGCTCCTGTACGGCACCGGGGCCCGGATCTCGGAGGTGGTCGGGCTCGACGTCGACGACGTGGTGCGGTTGGTCGAGGCCCCGGCCGACGAGCCGGTCGGCCTGCGGCTGTTCGGCAAGGGCAGCAAGGAGCGCTGGGTGCCCGTCGGGTCGTACGCCCGCGAGGCGCTGCGGGCCTACCTCACCCGGGCCCGGCCCGGACTGGTCGCGGGCGGACGGGGGACCCCGGCGCTGCTGGTCAACAGCCGCGGCGGGCGGCTGTCCCGGCAGAGCGCCTGGACCATCCTGCGGACCGCTGCCGAGCGGGCCGGTCTCACCGCCGACGTGTCCCCGCACACCCTGCGGCACAGCTACGCCACCCACCTGCTGGAGGGCGGGGCCGACGTGCGGGTGGTGCAGGAGCTGCTCGGTCATGCGTCGGTGACCACGACGCAGATCTACACGATGGTGACCGTGGACCACCTGCGCGAGGTCTACCGGTCGGCCCACCCGCGCGCCATGGGCTGAGCCGTCGGCGGGGACAAACCCGCGGCTCAACGCCCGGAGGACCCCGCCTGACGGCGTGTCGCCCGGATGAGCCCCGCGTTTGTCCCGGTTCGCCCGCTCGCCCGCCGCCCGAGTCGACAAAGCGCCACGGACAGGCACTAGGCTGCCCGAGGCAACGGAGGGAGATCCGCGCGTGGAGCACGACGGCGAGATCCGGCACGAGGATCAGCAGCAGGAACCGATCGAGGCAGCGGCGGCGCCGGAGGACCAGACCGACGGGCTGTTCGCGGCCCCGGAGGTGGACCCCGGTCCCGAGCTCGGCCCGACCGGTCGCCCCTGGCCCGAGCTGCCCGAGCCCGAGGCCCTGTCAGGCCACGGCCCCGCGGTGGTCATCGCCATGTGCAACCAGAAGGGTGGGGTGGGCAAGACGACCACCACCATCAACCTGGGGGCCTCCCTGGCCGAGCTGGGCCGCAAGGTGCTGCTGGTCGACTTCGATCCCCAGGGCTCGCTGTCGGTGGGGCTGGGGATCAACCCGCACACGCTGGACCTGTCCATCTACAACCTGCTGCTCGGCCGGGACGCAGGAGCCGAGGAGGTGATCCGGCCCAGCGTGGTCGACGGGATGGACATCCTGCCGGCCAACATCGACCTGTCCGCGGCCGAGATCCAGCTGGTCTCGGAGGTGGCGCGGGAGCAGACTCTGCAGCGCCTGCTCCGACCGCTGCGGGCCGTGTACGACGTGATCCTGATCGACTGCGCCCCGTCGCTCGGGTTGCTCACCATCAACGCCCTGACGGCGGCGGACAAGGTGATCATGCCGATGGAGTGCGAGTTCTTCGCCCTCCGCGGGATCGCCCTGCTGACCGACACCATCGCCAAGGTGCAGGACCGGCTGAACCCGGACCTGGAGGTGCTCGGCATCCTCGGCACCATGTACGACCCCCGCACGCTCCACACCCGCGAGGTGATGGAGCGGGTGGTGGACGCGTTCGGCGACGTGGTGTTCCACTCGGTGATCCGGCGGACCATCAAGTTCCCTGAGACGACGGTGGCGGGTGAGCCGATCACCACCTACGCCTCCACCTCTCCCGGCGCGGCGTCGTACCGGACCCTGGCCAGGGAGGTCCTGCAGCGGTGTCGCGTCGCGTGAAGCTGCCCGGTGCGTCGGAGCTGTTCCGACCCACCGGCCCCGACCCGACCGCTCCCCGTGGCGACGAGGCACCGACCCGTCCCCGGGCGGTCGAGGACGGCGAGCGGGCCCCGCGACCGGCGCCGACCGCCGCTCCCGCACGGTCGGACGCCCCCGGGCCCGCCGCGGTCGCGGACGACCCGGCGGGGGCCGTCACCGGGGGCTCGGGGCGGGTGCGCCACGAGGAGAAGATCACCGTCTACGTCAGCCGCGAGGAGCTGCTGGCCCTCGAGCAGGCGCGGCTGCGGTTGCGCGGTGAGCTGGGGCTGGCCGTCGACCGGGGCCGGCTGGTCCGGGCGGCGATGGCGCTCGCGCTGGCCGATCTGGACGCCGCCGGCGGCGAGGGCGAGCTGGTCCGCCGTCTGACGGCGTCTTGATCACGGTGCCGACCGACCGGGTGAGCGCGGACGAGGTCGTCGACCGGGCCCCGGCGACCGAGGACGACGGCGTCTTCTCCGTCCACCTGACGAACTTCACCGGCCCCTTCGACCTGCTCCTGCAGCTGATCTCCAAGCACAAGCTCGATGTCACCGAGGTCGCCCTGTCCAAGGTGACCGACGAGTTCATCGGGTTCATCAAGGCCAGCGGTGACGCCTGGGACCTGGAGCAGACCAGCCAGTTCATCGTCGTCGCGGCCACCCTGCTCGACCTCAAGGCGG
>JBMDXL010000527.1:0-2329 GCA_048594465.1 Microlunatus sp.
CAGTGCCACCGCGCTGCGCAGCCTGGCCGACCGGCACCCGGAGGTGCGGGTGGTGACCGAGAACTGGCACGCGCTGCTGCCGAACGCCGACGCCGTCATCGCCCTGCTGGAACGCACCGAGGACCGGGTCGGCTTCCTGGCCGACCTCGGGAACTGGCGCGGCCCCGGCAAGTACGACGAGCTCGCCCGCGTCGCCCACCTGGCCGAGACCTGCCAGGCCAAGGTGCGGATGAGCGGCACGGAGCTGGACGTCGAGGACTACCGGCGGTCGCTGTGCGTGCTGCGCGACGCCGGCTACGCCGGTCCGCTGGCCATGGTCTACGACGGCCCCGACCCCGACGAGTGGGGGCACCTGGAGGAGGCGTACGCGGTGGTCACCGAGGTCTTCGGCTGACCGGTCCGCGCTGAGGCACGCCTCAGGCCACGTCGGGCCGGTGGTTCGGCTGCGGGATGGCGTCCAGCAGGCGGCGGGTGTACTCGTCGCGCGGGTGGTCGATCACCTGCCGGGCGTCGCCTGACTCCACCACCTTCCCCTTGCTCAGCACCAGGGCGTGGTCGGCGATCTTCTTCGCGCTGAGCAGGTCGTGGGTGATGTAGAGGATGCCCACGCCCTGCTTCACCACCAGCTCGTCCAGCAGATCGAGGATCTCGGCCCGGATGGAGACGTCCAGGCTGGCGATCGGCTCGTCGGCGATGATCAGCTCCGGCCGCGAGGCGAGGGCCCGGGCGATCACCACGCGCTGCCGCTGTCCCCCCGACAGCTCGTACGGGAACCGGTGCAGGAACCGGCGCGCGGGGGTGAGACCGACCATCTCCAGCAGCTCGAGCACCCGCTCCTCCACCGCCGACCCGCGCAGCCCGTCGAAGTTGCGGACCGGCCGACTCAGGTAGTACCCGACGGTGCGGGCGGGGTTGAGGGCCGCGTACGGGTCCTGGAAGACGTACTGCACCTTCTTCCGGAACGCCGTCAGCTCCTGGCCCCGCAGCTTGGCGACGTCCATCGCCCGGTCGCCACCGTGGAAGGTGATGGCGCCCGAGGTGGGCGGCTCGGCCCCGGTGATCATCTTGGCCAGCGTGCTCTTGCCGCTGCCGCTCGCGCCCACGAGCGCGGTCACCTCGCCGGCCCGCAGCCCGAAGCTGACCCCGGCGACGGCGTCGATCCGGGTCGAGCGCAGACCCTGCCGGCGGGTGTAGACCTTGGTCACGTCGGTCAGCGTGATCACCTCCGGTTGGGCGGTCTCGGCCAGCAGCTCGCCGGGGTGCTCCGGGGCGGCGAAGGTCTCCAGGTAGGAGTCCAGCAGCGTGCGGGAGTACGGGTGCTCCGGGCCGTCCAGCAGCCGCTTGGGCGTGCTGTCCTCGACCAGCCGACCCTCGTACATGATCATGATCCGGTCCGAGGTCTCCAGCACGGTGCCCAGGTCGTGGGAGACGAAGACGACCGCGAAGCCCTGGGTCTTCTGCAGCTCCCGGATGTTGTCCAGGATGGTGCGCTGCACCAGCACGTCCAGACCGGTGGTGGGCTCGTCCAGCAGCACCAGCTTCGGCTCCAGGGTCAGCGCCAGGGCCAGGTTGACCCGCTGGCGCATCCCGCCGGACAGCTCGTGCGGGAACGACTGCAGGAAGCCCGGGTCGATCTGGACCATCTCCATCACCTCGACCGACCGCTTCCTGATCGTGTCGGTCGACCAGGAGGTGTGGGCCCGCATCACGTCGTCGAAGGTCGCCTGGATCCGCTTCACCGGGTTCAGGGCGTTCATGCTGCTCTGGAAGACGGTGGACAGATCACGCCAGCGGAGTGCGCGCAGCTCGTTCTCGTCGAGACCCGCCAGGTCCTGACCGGCGAAGACGATCTCCCCGCCGGACACCCGGGCCGGAGCCCGGAGGAGCCGCAGCAGGGCCGTGCCCAGGGTCGACTTGCCCGAACCGGACTCGCCGATCAGACCGACGAACTCGCCCTCGGACACGGTGAAGCTGACGTCGTCCACAGCGGTGAGTGCGGGGTTGAGCTTGGGCTCGTAGCGCACCGTGAGGTTCTTGACCTCGAGCAGGGGGGTGGTGGTGCTCATGATCAGCCTTCCCGGAGGTGGGGGTTGGACAGCAGGTCGACGCCGAAGTTGATGAAGGTCAGCGAGGTGATCAGCACGGCCAGGGCCAGACCCGGCACCATCAGCCAGACCCAGAAGCCCTGCACCAGTGCGCCGTTGGCGTTGGCGAAGGCCAGCATCTGACCCCAGCTGACCGAGGTCGGGTCGCCGAAGCCGAGGAACGACAGACCGGCCTCGGCCACGATCGCCCCGGTCGCCGCGGCGATGAAGCCGCTGACCACCAG
>JBMDXL010000528.1:0-5124 GCA_048594465.1 Microlunatus sp.
CGGCAGCGTGGACAGCGCGGTCAGCGCCTGCCGGGCGTTGCGGTCGTCGTCGTCGGCGGCCACGAACCGCTCGTCGCCCCACCACAACCCGACCCGGCTCCAGTCCACGGCCGAGCGACGACCCTCCTGGCCCAGCCGTTCATAGGCCCGGGTGGCGATCCGGCCACCGGTGAGGGCCACCTCGGGAACCCGGGGCTCCTGCTGGATCTCCAGCAGCCGGGCCATCAGCCGGGTGGCCAGGGCCTCCGCCACGTCGTCGGCGCTGCCGTGGACGAGGACCTCGGCTGCTGGCATCGCTCAGCCCTCCCCGGTCGTGGTCGACTTCTTGGCGGCCCGCTTCCTGGTCGGCGCCTTCGTCGCGGTCTTCTTGGCGGCCGCTTTCTTCGCGGGGCCCTTCTTCGCTGCCGTCTTGCGGGCGGGGGCCTTGGCCGCCGCGCCCGAGGACTGACGCGGCAGCGTCTCGCTGGCGACCGCCCTCGTGCTGGCCGCCTTCTTGGCCGAGGGTCGGGCCGCGGCGGTGCGAGCGGGCGAAGCCCCGTCCTGGTAGCGCTCGAACGCCATCAGGGCGTGCGCGTAGACGTCGTCGTCGTCCATCCGCCGGAGCTCCTCGGTGATGAGGTCGGTGGTCTCCCGGCGCTTCAGTGCGACCAGCCGCTCGGGCTGACCCGGCACGGTGTAGGAGGCCAGCAGCCCGTCGGAGCGGGTGATGGCGATGTCGCCGGCCGCCGTGGTCATCCGGACCGCCGTCAGGCCGGGACCCTGGGTGATCTTGCGGACCACCTTGACCTTCAGGCAGGACTGCAGCCAGGCAGCCAGCAGATCGGCCGACGGGCTGTTCCGCTCGCCCTCGACGGTGGCTCCGAGGATCCGGGCCGGGTACTGGTCCAGCGCGGCCGCGAGCAGGGCCCGCCAGCGGGTCAGCCGGGTCCAGGACAGGTCGGTGTCGCCCGGCTGGTAGTCGCGGGCGCGGGCCTTGAGCTCGGCCAGCGGACGCCGCGCGGCGGCCGCGTCGGTGACCCGGCGGACCGACAGCGAGGCCAGCTCGTCGTCGACCCCCTGCGCCGGTGCCTTGCCCGGCCACCAGATCACCACGGGGGAGTCCGGCAGGAGCAACGGACGCACCACGGAGGCGGGGTGCGCGGCCAGCGGACCGCGCATCCGCAGCACCACGACCTCGCCGGGTGTGCCCTCCCCGATCCGCAGCTCGGCGTCCAGACTGGCTGTACGACCGGTGGCGGTGACGATCAGCAGGATCCGGGCCGGGTGCTCCCGGCCCGATTCCATGGCCGCCTTGAGGGCGGACTCGTACTCCTTCTCCTCGCAGACGACGAGCAGGGTCAGCACCATCCCCATCGTGGGGCTGCCGGCGTTGCGCCGGGCCCGGAGCAGGGCGGAGGAGATCTCCGCGGTGGTGGTGCCGGGCAGGGAGATGATCATGGACGCCTCCACACGTGACCGTCGCGGGCCAGCATCTCGTTGGCGCAGCTGGGTCCCCAACCGCCGGGTTCGTAGTCTTCGGGTGGCGTGTCCAGGCTCGCCCAGTAGTCCAGGATCGGGTCCAGGATCTGCCAGGACAGCTCGACCTCCTCGTGCTGCGGGAACAGCGGCGGGTCGCCGAGCAGCACGTCGAGGATCAACCGCTCGTACGCCTCCGGGGACGACTCGGTGAACGAGCCGCCGTACGCGAAGTCCATGTTCACCTCGCGGATCTCCATCTGCGTGCCCGGCACCTTGGCCCCGAACCGCAGCGTCACCCCCTCGTCGGGCTGGATCCGCAGGACCAGGGCGTTGTAGCCGAGCTCCTCGGTGTCGGTCGCGGTGAACGGCAGGTGCGGGGCGCGCTTGAAGCCGAGGGCGATCTCGGTCACCCGTCGGGCCAGCCGCTTGCCGGTCCGCAGGTAGAACGGCACGCCGGCCCAGCGCCGGTTGTCGATGTCGACCCGGATGGCGGCGTACGTCTCCGTGGTGGTGCTCGCCGGGATCCCCTTCTCCTCCAGGTAGCCGGCCACCTTCGCCCCGCCCTGCCAGCCGCCGCGGTAGCGACCGCGGGCCGTGTGCAGGTCCATCCGCTCCGGCGGTCGTGCCGCGGCCAGCACCTTCTGCTTCTCCGCCCGCAGCTGGGCCGCCTCGAAGGAGGTCGGCTCCTCCATGGCGGTCAGCGCCAGCAGCTGGAGCAGGTGGTTCTGGATCACGTCCCGGGCGATGCCGATGCCGTCGAAGTAGCCGGCCCGGCCGCCGATGCCGATGTCCTCGGCCATGGTGATCTGGACGTGGTCGACGTAGTTGTTGTTCCAGACCGGTTCGAACAGCTGGTTGGCGAACCGCAGTGCCAGCAGGTTCTGGACGGTCTCCTTGCCCAGGTAGTGGTCGATCCGGAACACCGAGGACGACGGGAAGACGCTGGAGACCACGCGGTTGAGCTCGCGGGCGCTGGCCAGGTCGTGCCCGAACGGCTTCTCGATCACCACCCGGCTCCACTGCCCGGACTGCTGCTCGGCCAGACCGTGCTCGCGCAGCTGGTCGACCACGGTCTGGAAAAGACCCGGCGGGATGGACAGGTAGAATGCGTGGTTGCCGCCGGTGCCGCGGGCCTCGTCCAGCTCGAAGATCGTGTCCCGCAGCCGGCGCACCGAGTCGTCGTCGCCGATCTCACCCGGCACGAACCGGATGCCCTCGGACAGCTGCTTCCACACCTCCTCGCGGAACGGGGTGCGGGCGTGCTGCCGGACCGCGTCGTGCACGATCTTGGCGAAGTCCTGGTGCTCCCACTCCCGACGGGCGAAGCCGACGAGGGCGAAGCCCGGGGGCAGCAGCCCCCGGTTGGCCAGGTCGTAGACCGCCGGCATCAGCTTCTTGGTCGACAGGTCGCCGGTCACCCCGAAGATCACCAGGACACAGGGTCCGGCGATCCTCGGCATCCGGCGGTCGAGCGGGTCGCGCAGCGGGTTCGCCCCGCGCGCGGCTGCCGGAGTGCTCACGCCTTCCCCGCCCTCGCCTCGTCCAGGGCGGTGCGCACGGTCTCGACCAGCTCGGCCCACGACGCGTCGAACTTGTCGACGCCCTCGCTCTCCAGGACCTCCACGACCTCGTCGTAGGAGATCCCGACGCCCTCCAGGGCGGCCATCGTGGCGCGGGCCTCGTCGTAGCGTCCGGTGACCTGGTCGCCCTTCACCTCGCCGTGGTCGGCGAAGGCCTGCATCGTCTTCTCCGGCATGGTGTTGACCGTGCCGGGCACGACCAGCTCGGTGACGTAGAGGGTGTCGGGCAGACTCGGGTCCTTGACCCCGGTGGAGGCCCACAGCGGACGCTGCTTCCGGGCGCCCTGGGCGGCCAGCGCCTCCCAGCGCTCGCCGGCGAAGGTCTTCTCGAACAGCTCGTACGCCAGCCGGGCGTTCGCGATGGCGGCCTTGCTCTTCAGCGCGGTCGCCTCCTCGGTGCCGATGGCGTCGAGCCGCTTGTCGTACTCGGTGTCGACGCGGGAGACGAAGAAGGAGGCCACCGAGTGGATCTGGGACAGGTCGTGGCCGCGGGCGGCCGCCTGCTCCAACCCGGACAGGTACGCGTCGATGACCGCGGCGTAGCGCTCGAGGGAGAAGATCAGCGTCACGTTCACGCTGATCCCCTCGCCGATCACCGCGGTGATGGCGGGGATGCCGGCCAGGGTCGCCGGTATCTTGATCAGCAGGTTGGGGCGGTCGACGATCTTCCACAGGTCCTGGGCCTGTGCGATGGTGGCGTCGGTGTCCCGGGCCAGCCCGGGCTCGACCTCGATCGAGACCCGGCCGTCCACCCCGTCGGTCGCCGCGGCGGTGGCCGCCAGGACGTCGCAGGCGTCGCGGACGTCGTCGGTGGTGAGCGCCTTGATGGCGTCCTCGACCGAGCTGTCGCGGGCGGCGAGCTCGGCGGTCTGCTCGTCGTACGCGTCGCCCTTGGAGAGCGCGGAGGCGAAGATCGTCGGGTTGGTGGTGACCCCGACGACCGAGGACCCCGCGACCAGGTCAGCCAGGTTGTTCGTCCGCAGCCGCTCCCGCGACAGGTCGTCCAGCCAGATGGATACGCCCGCGTCCGCGAGGGCCTTCAGTCGTTCACTCATCGTCGTTCCTCGATTCGTCTCGTCCTGACTGCTGCGGGCCCCGAGGGGGGCGGGCAGTGGTGCGTCAGCTCCTGCTCCGGGCGGTGGTGCGTCAGCTCTCGCCCTCGGGCGCCTCGTCGGCGTCGGCGGTGCCGACCGGACCGCTGGCGGCCGGCGAGGTGCCGGCAGCCGTGGCCGCGGTGGACTCGGTGGCGGCCGCCAGGCTCTCGCGCGCGGCGGCGGCCACCGTCTCGGGGGTGAAGCCGAACTCGGTGAACAGCACCCCCGCGGCGGCGCTGGCGCCGTAGTGGTTCAGCGACACGATCCGTCCGGCGTCGCCGACGATGTCGCGCCAGCCCTGGCTGATCCCGGCCTCCACACTGACCCGCGCCGTCACCGCGGGCGGGAACACCGAGTCGCGGTAGTCCTGGTCCTGCTCGTCGAACCACTCCCGGCACGGCATCGACACCACCCGGGCGGCCACCCCCTCGCCGGCCAGCAGCTCGGCGGCGGCGACCGCGAGCTGCACCTCCGACCCGGTACCGACCAGGATCACGTCCGGGGTCGACTCGCTGTCCTTGAGCACGTACGCGCCCTTGGCCACCCCGGAGACGTCGGCGAAGCCGTCGGTGCCGCGGGGGAAGGTGGGTACGTTCTGCCGGGTCAGGATCAGACCGGCGGGCCGGTCGTTGTGCTCCAGCACCGTGGCCCAGGCCTCGGCGGTCTCGTTGCCGTCGGCGGGCCGGACCACGTCCAGACCGGGGATGGCTCGCAGTGCGGCGACGTGCTCGATCGGCTGGTGGGTCGGACCGTCCTCGCCCACGCCGATCGAGTCGTGCGTCCAGACGTAGGTGACCGGCACCCGCATCAGGGCCGACAACCGGACCGCGCCGCGCATGTAGTCGGAGAAGACCAGGAAGGTGCCGCCGTACGGGCGGGTGCCGCCGTGCACGGCGATGCCGTTCATGATCGAGCCCATGGCGTGCTCACGGATGCCGAAGTGCAGGGTCCGGCCGTACGGGTTGCCGGGGAACTTCTTCGACTGCCGGTCG